>JANMHH010000392.1:0-10137 GCA_031375065.1 Rubrivivax sp.
CATTCAGAGCTCCTGGGTTGCGATGGAGCGCATTCTGTTGAGGTCGCAGCTGCGAGGCAGCAGGTCTGCGACCAAGCGCTTGCCTTGAGCGCGAAGTGACGGCGCGCCGCCGCCAACACGCTGGTGGGCCCGGACTTCAACACCTCAAGCCATCCGCTTGATCCGCTTGATGGGCTGAGTCCACCTGGCCGAACTGGCTGTACGGGCTCAAAGCCAAAGCCGTCGGCCTTGGCGTGCAGCGCTCACTCGCCCACGCGCTGCCGCCCCGCCTTGATGGCACCGCGGTGCGACTTGCCGTCCAGCCGCCGCCGCTTCGCCGCGCGGCTGGGTTTGGTGGCTTTGCGTGGAATCTCAGGCCGCGCCACGTCATCCACCAAAGCCTGCAAACGCGCCAGCGCGTCGGCCTGGTTGCGTGGCAGGCTGCGGTGGGTTTGCGCCTTGATGACCAACACGCCTTCATCGGTCAGACGTTGGTCGGCCAGGGCCAGCAGGCGCAGCTTGATGTCGTCGGGCAGCGTGGAAGCCCGCACGTTAAAGCGCAGGTGCGCCGCGCTGGACACCTTGTTGACGTTCTGCCCCCCCGCGCCCTGGGCGCGGATGGCGGTGAACTCGACCTCGGTGGGGTCGATCTGCGGCGGTTTCAGAAGTCGATCAGCGCCAGGCTGACCTCAGGAAGACGAGCTGCCCTTGAGCTTGCTCACCACAAAGAGCAGCGCTGCGGCCACCACCACCGAGGCGATCCAGCCCGCGCCCTGCCCGGCCTGGTACCAGCCCAGCGCCTGGCCCACCAGGCCCGCGCCCATCGACCCGGCCACGCCCAGCAGGCAGGTCAGGATCCAGCCCATCTTCTGCTCGCCCGGCAGCACAAAGCGCGCGATCGCGCCGACGATCAAGCCAACGATGATGGTTCCGATGATCCCCATGGTGTCTTCACTCCAGCGTGTGGTTCATTCGCTCACCTGGACTGGCACCCGCAAGGCCAGCGCACACATGAGTTCGTAGCCGATGGTAGCGGCCGAACGGGCCACGTCATCTATCGAAAGTACGGTGCCGGCCGGGCCCTGGCCCCACAGGGTGACCTCGCTGCCCATCCCCGCGTTGGGCAAGGCGCTCAGGTCCACCGCCAGCATGTCCATCGACACACGCCCCACGGTGGCGGTGCGGATCCCGTCCACCAGAACGGGCGTGCCGGTCGCGCAATGACGCGGATAACCGTCGGCATAACCACAGGCCACGATGCCGATGCGCATGGCTTGCGTGGCGGTGAAGCGGCTGCCGTAACCCACCGTGTCACCCGCCTGCAGCGACTGTGTCGCAATCAAACGCGAGCGCAAGGTCATGGTGGGCTGCAAGTCCCAGTGTTGGATGTCGTGCTCGGGGTGGTCGGGCGCGCTGCCGTAGCTGACGATGCCGGCCCGCACCCAGTCGTTCTTCAGGCCATGACGCAACAGCGCGGCGCTGTTGGACAGGCTGCGCTCACCGGGCAGATCCTGCGCCGCGGCTTCGAAAACCGCCACCTGGTGGGCCACGCCGCGCGCGCCGTCGGCGTCTGAAAAGTGCGTCATCAAGGAGATCTCGTCGACCTGCGGCAAGGCGTCCAGGCGGGCATAGGCGCTGCGATAGGCCTCGGGCTTGAAGCCCAGACGGTTCATGCCGCTGTTCATCTTCAGGAACACGCGGTGGGCTTGCTGGGTCTTGTGCGCCGCCAACCAGTCGATTTGTTCGTTGCAGTGCACCGCGTGCCACAAGCCCAGGCGGGAACACAGCTCCAGGTCTCGCGGCTCGAAGCAACCTTCCAGCAACAAGATGGGGCCGCGCCAGCTCAGCGCACGCACGCGCTCGGCCTCGTTCAGGTCCAACAGCGCAAAACCATCGGCACTGCGCAGGCCTTCAAAGACCCGCTCGATGCCATGGCCGTAAGCGTTGGCTTTGACCACCGCCCAGACGCGCGCATCGCCACCCGCTGCACGGGCGCGGCGGATGTTGTGGGCCAGAGCAGCGGTGTGGATCAGGGCTTCGATCGGGCGGGGCATGCACAACTCCAGGCAGCGTGGCGCCGCAACAGGCGACTTGGAGTCGCATGCTATAACCCGCCCGCCCCCTAGAACATGGAGACAAGCATCGGCCGCACCAGCCGGTGCGGCGCAGCGCGCGACACGATGAAAAAAGGCTTTTCGACCATCATGTCGGCGCAGTTCTTCAGCTCGCTGGCAGACAACGCGTTGCTGGTAGCGGCTGTGGAGCTCTTGCGGTTGAGCGGCGCGCCGGCTTGGCACACCCCCGCCCTGGCGCCGATGTTTGCGCTGTTTTACGTGGTGTTGGCGCCCTTTGTCGGCACGTTTGCCGACTCCATCCCCAAGGGCAGGGTGATGTTCATGTCCAACACCATCAAGATCGTCGGCTGCTTGATGATGCTTTTCGGAACCCACCCCTTGCTGGCCTACGCCGTGGTGGGCCTGGGCGCGGCGGCTTACTCGCCGGCCAAGTACGGCATCCTGACCGAGCTGTTGCCGGCCTCGCAACTGGTCAAGGGCAACGGCTGGATCGAAGGCCTGACGGTCGGCTCGATCATCCTGGGCATCCTGTTGGGCGGGCAATTGGTAGGGCAAAAGCTGTCCCTGATGCTGCTGGGCATCGACCTGCCCGTCATCACCACCGGCGTCGACACCGCGCCAGAAGCCGCCATTTCGGTGATCGTCTTCATCTACATCATCGCGGCCATCTTCAACCTGCGGATTCCGCGCACCGACGCTCCTTTGCAGCCCATGACGGGCGGCATCGTCGGCATGGTGCGGGACTTTGCCCACTGCAACACCCGGCTCTGGAACGACAAGCTGGGCCAGATCACGCTGGCCACCACCACGCTGCTGTGGGGCATCTTCGGCAACCTGCGTTTGATTGTTTTTGCCTGGGCCGCGGCGGCACTGGGCTACGGCACCACGCAGGCCTCCAACCTGGCCGGGGTGGTCATCGTTGGTTCGGTGTTGGGTGCCGTGCTGGCGTCCACCTACATGAAGCTGGACAAAGCCACGACGGTGCTGCCGATGGGCATCGTCGTGGGCTTCCTGATGATCGGGTTGAACCTGATCACCAACGTCTGGGTGGCCGCGCCCTTCATGGTGGTGCTGGGCACGCTGTGCGGCTTCTTGATCGTGCCGATGAACGCGCTGCTGCAGCACCGTGGCCACAACCTGATGGGTGCGGGCCGCAGCATCGCGGTGCAGAACTTCAATGAGCAGGCCTGCATCCTGGGCCTGGGCGCGTTCTATGCCGGGATGGTCAAGTTCGGGCTCTCGGCCTTCACCGCCATCGCCATCTTCGGCTTGTTGGTGGCCGGCATCATGGAGGTCATTCGCCGCTGGCACGTCAGCAACACCGTGGTGCACCGTGAAGAGGTGGAGCGGCTGCTCACCATCGCACGCACCGACGGCCACTGACCGTCGCTGTTCCCATGAGCCCCTCTCGCGGCGCCTGGCTGCCCGCCCTGGCGTTGACGCTCAACGCCTTCACCTGGGGCGTGTCGTGGTGGCCCTTTCGGCAGCTGCAAGAGCTGGGGCTGCACCCGCTGTGGGCCACCGCGCTGATCTACCTGGTGGCGCTGGTGGCCATCACCGCCTGGCGGCCGAGCGCCTGGCGGGACTTGTGGCGCACGCGCACCCTGTGGCTGCTGGTGCTGGCGGCCGGCACCACCAACGCCACCTTCAACTGGGCGGTGACGATCGGCGACGTGGTGCGTGTGGTCCTGTTGTTCTACCTGATGCCGCTGTGGGCCGTGCTGCTGGCGCGCTGGCTGCTGCACGAACCCTTGACCCTGCCTGCTGGGGCGCGCGTGGCGATGGCCCTGAGCGGCGCCGCGGTGGTGTTGTGGCCGGCCCAGGGCGGGCTGCCCGTGCCCAGCAGCCTGGCCGAGTGGCTGGCCGTGCTGGGTGGCTTCAGCTTTGCGCTGAACAACGTGATGCTGCGCCGCGAGGCCCATCAACCCGAGGCCGCGCGCGCCTTGGCCATGTTCCTGGGCGGCGCTGCCGTGTCGGCGGTGTTGGCCTTGGCGCTGTCGGCGTCAGGCGGCGTGCCGTTGCCGCCGCCGCCGGCCCTGGGCTGGGTGACGGGCGCGCTGCTGATGGGCGTGGCCTTCCTGGCCGGCAACGTCGCGTTGCAGTATGGCGCTGCGCGCTTGCCCGCCAACGTCACCGCGGTGGTGTTGATTTCAGAGGTGCTGTTTGCCAGCGTGTCAGCGGTATTGCTGGGCGCTGGCAGCGTCACCTGGACGCTGGCCGTGGGTGGTGCGCTGATCGTCGGCGCCACGCTGCTGTCGGCCCTGGGGCCGACCGAGGACAAGGCGCCGCCCGCATGAAGTCGGCCGGGCCCGGCCCCACGGTTGCGCCCTTGTCGGTGGCCGCCTTCGCCACGCTCTTGCTGATCGCGCTGATGATGGGTGCCAACCACGTGGCCGCGCGGCTGGCCTTTGACCACGGTGTGGACGTCACCACGGCGGTGGCCTTTCGCAGCGCGATCACCGCGCTGGTGGTGATGGCGCTGGTCTTGCACCAGGGCTTGTCGCTGCAGTTGACAGCGCGCAACCGCCGCGCGCTGCCCGCCATCGGCCTGCTGGTGGCCCTGCAGAGCTACTGCCTGTATTCGTCGGTGGCGCGGCTGCCGGTGGCGCTGGCGCTGCTGGCCTTCAACACCTACCCGTTGTGGACCGCCCTGTGGGCCCGCCTGTTCTACGCCCACCGCGCTGGAAGGCGGGTGTTGCAGGCCATGCCCGTGCTGCTGCTGGGCTTGGCACTGGCGCTGGACGTGATGGGTGCAACGTCCGGCCTGGGCGCTGCAGGCCAGTGGGCGCAGATCGGTGCCGGCGTGGCCTTTGCGCTGGCCGCCGCGGCGCTGTTTGGCGGGGCGCTGGTGCTGACCCAGCACGAAGCGGCCGATGTCGACGGCCGCTTGCGCACCGCGCTGACCCTGGGGCTGGTGGGCGTGCTGGCCATCGCGGCCGCTCAGGCCCAGGGCGGTTTTCACTGGCCCAGCGCCACGCCCGGCTGGTGGGGTCTGCTGGCCCTGACCTTTTTGTACGGCACGGCCTTCACCATCATGTTCACGGTGTTGCCGAAGCTGGGCGTGGTGGGCAGTTCGCCGATCATGAACGTCGAGCCGATCTTTGCGCTGGTGCTGGCCTGGGCCCTGCTGGGCCAGACAGTCGCGCCCTTGCAGGTGGCGGGCGGCTTGCTGGTGGTGGCCACCGTGGTGTGGCTGGGCTTGCGCCGGGCCTGAAAAGCTCAGGGACTTTCCGGCGCGCCCGAAAGAATTTCAGCCTCTGAAGCAGCCTGGCTTTCAGCCTTCGGCGCTGCGCGCCTTGAGCCCGTGGCGCAGCATCAGGCGCTGCAGGTCCGCGTCGTCGAGCGGCTTGGACAGGTAAGCGTCACACCCCGCCAACGAGCCGCGCACGCGATCCATTTCCTGGGCCTTGGCCGACACCATCACCACCGCGCTGGCGCTGGTCAGGCGCTCCTGGGTGCGCTTGATGTGCTGGCACAGCGCCAGGCCATCGAGGTCGCTGCGGGTGCCGAGTTCGACATCCAGAAAAACAAAGTCGTAGTGGCGCTGCGCCATCAGCTCGATGGCCCGGCCACTGCTCAACGCACGGTCCATCACCAGGCCCCAGCGCTGCAGGCGGGTTTCCAGAAAGCGCAAGGCGATTTCGCTGTCGTCGACCAGCAAGGCGGTGGGCGCGGGTGGAGCGGGTGGCGGCGGTGCTGGGGGTGGAGTGAGGCTTGATGGCGGGCGCCGGCGCCGGTCCCCGGTGCCCAGGCGCACGCTGTTGGCGCCTGCCAGCAGCGCTGGCGACGGTGGGGCGTTGACTGCAGCCGGGCCAGTTTGAATGTCCAGTGGCAGGTCGACGCTGGCTCCTTCTGGTCGCACCACCAGACCGGCCAGTTCACGCAAGAGGTGCTGGGCGTCGATCGGCCGGCCCACCCTGGCAACGGCACCTGCCGGGGCTGCTGCGCCGACAAACACCGTGCTGGCAAGGCGTTCGCTGGCCAACACCAGCTGCACGGCCGGCGGGTCGTCGGCATCGGCCACCAGCAGTTCGGCTTCATCGAGCATGGCGGCGCGCTCAAAACGGAGCGTGTGCTGCTGGGTCAGGCGCAAGCAGGCATCCAGCGTCTGGCGTTCCAAGGCGCGCAGGCCCAAAAAGGCCACTCGGTAGGTGGTGCTCATGACGGCCGCGATGGTGGCTGGGCGTGGGTGCGCTGTCAACGGCACCCAAGAAGGGGGATGTCGGTTGATGGGCTGGAGCAGCCGGTGGCGTGCTCCAGCCATGAGGCGAACCCAGGGGCCTCGCTGTTCATGAACCCCATCGTGGCGCGCATCTGGAATTGCCCAGCCCGCGGGGCGACGGCCCGGGCGCTAACATCCCAGCCCCGACAGCCCGCCCGCACCCACACCATGGCCACCACCAGCATCTACGACTTCGAAGCCCTGTCCATCACCGGCAAGCCCGCTCACCTGGCCACGCAGCGTGGCAAGGTGATGTTGATCGTCAACACCGCCAGCGCATGCGGCTTCACGCCGCAGTTCAAGGGTCTGGAGCAGTTGTGGGCCGACTACCGTGACCAGGGCCTGGTGGTGGTGGGCTTTCCCAGCAACGAGTTTGGTGGTCAAGACCCGGCTGGCAATGAACAGATCGCGTCGTTTTGCGAACTCAACTACGGCGTGAGTTTTCCGATGATGGCCAAGGTCAAGGTCAACGGCGCCGAGGCCCACCCACTGTGGCAATGGCTGAAGGCGCAAGCACCGGGGTTGCTGGGCAGCGAAGGCGTGAAGTGGAACTTCACCAAATTTCTGGTCGGCCGTGACGGCCAGGTTTTGAAGCGCTACGCGCCCAACGACACCCCCGAGTCGATCCGCAAGGACATTGAAAAGGCCCTGAAGGCAGCATGAGCACGTTTTCGCATCTCGACCCCTACGCGGGCGACCCCATCCTGAGCCTGAACGAGGCTTTCCAGAAGGACCCGCGCGCCAACAAGGTCAACCTGTCGATCGGCATCTATTTCGACGATGCCGGCCGCATCCCGGTGCTGGACTGCGTGCGCCAGGCCGAAACGCAAATGCTGGCCGAGAGCGGCCCCAAGTCCTATCAGGCCATCGAGGGCTCGGCGCCCATGCGCAGCGCGGTGCAACGGCTGCTCTTTGGCGCCAACCACGAAGCCGTGACCAGCGGCCGCATCGCCACGCTGCAGACGGTGGGCTCCAGCGGCGGTTTGCGCGTGGGTGCCGAATTCATCAAGCGCTGGCTGCCCAACAGCGCGCTGTGGGTCAGCGACCCGACCTGGGACAACCACCGCGCGATGTTTGAAGGCGCGGGCATCACCGTCAACACCTACCCCTACTACGACGCCGCCACCGGCGGCTTGAAGTTTGACCAGATGCTGGCCACGCTGCGGACCTTGCCCGCACGCAGCGTGGTGCTGCTGCACGCCTGCTGCCACAACCCGACGGGGGTCGACCTGACACCCGAGCAGTGGTCGCAACTGGTGCCGGTGCTGAAAGAGCGCCAGCTCTTGCCTTACCTCGACCTGGCCTACCAGGGCTATGGCGACGGCATCGAAGAAGATGCCTTTGCGGTGCGCGCGCTGGCCTCGGCTGGCCTGACGTTTTTCATCGCCAACTCGTTTTCCAAGAGCATGAGCGTCTACGGCGAACGCGCCGGTGCACTCAGCGTGGTGTGCGCCGATGCCGCGGAAGCCGCCTTGGTGCTGGGCCAGCTGAAGGCCACCGTGCGGCGCAGTTATTCCAGCCCGGCCATCCATGCCGCGGGCATCGTTAGCCGGGTTCTCACCGACCCCGCACTGCGGGCCTCGTGGGAGGCCGACGTGGCGGCCATGCGCAGCCGCATCCTGGCCATGCGCAAGAGCTTGCATGAAGTGCTGTCAGCCAAGCGCCCGGGCCGCGACTTCGGCTACTTTTTGACCCAGCGCGGCATGTTCAGCTACACCGGCTTGAGCGTGGCGCAAGTCGACCGCCTGCGCGATGAATTCGGCGTCTACCTGGTGCGCTCGGGCCGCATCTGCGTGGCCGGCCTGAACACCAGCAACGTGGAGCGCACCGCCACCGCGATGGCGGCGGTCAACTAGACCCAGCTTGATCGCGCTGCAGGCGGCCCTCAGTTGCGGCCTTCAGTTGCGGCGATCAGTCCGCCACAGCCGCCTGAACCTCGGCACGCAGCCAGCGGTGCGCGGGGTTGGCATCGTGGCGCAGGTGCCAGATCATTTCCACGTGAACTGGCTGCAGGCCAAACGGCAGCTCGCGTTGCACCAGTTCACTGCCGCAGCCGGTGGCGTCGATGAAACTCTGCGGCAAGACCGTCAGCAGGTCGGTGCCCGCCACCACACGCCCGGCGGTGAAAAACTGGTTCACCGTGAGCACCACGCGCCGTTGGCGCCCCAATGCCGCCAGCGCCTGATCAACATAACCATGCGCACGGCCTGAAATGCTGACCAGCAGGTGATGGGCGGCGCAGTAGTCGTCCACGGTCAAGACCTGTTGGGCCAATGGGTGGCCCTTGCGCATGACACAAACGTAGCGCGACTCATACAGGCGGGCGTGGTGCAGGTGGCTGTCCTGGCCCTGCGCCAGGATGGTGGTGACCAACTCGGGAAAGAAGCCCACCGCCAGATCGGTGTCCCCACTGTCGATCAGGCGGCGCGGGTCGCGGGTGGTCAGCGGTTGCAAGCGCAGGTTGACCAGCGCCTGCTCGGCTTCAATGCGCGCCGCCAAGGCCGGGGCCAGCATTGCAGCGGTGGAATCGGCCATCGCCACCCGCAGGTCCACCGCATCGCGGCGCGGGTCGAAGTCGTCTGGCGCCAAGACCTGGCGCAAGGCGCCCAGTGAGGATCGCACCTGCGGCCATAGCGACTGAGCCTGCGGCGTGGGGCGCACCCCATGGGCCACCCGCACAAACAACTCGGCGCCCACGGCGTCGCGCAACCGGCGCAGCGCGTGACTGACCGCCGGTTGGGTCATCGACAGTCCGCTGGCGGCCCGGGTCAGGCTGCCTTCGGCCATCACCGCGTCAAAGACGCGCAGCAGGTTCAGGTCGAGGGTGCGAAAGTTCATGGTCAGGTATCCAGCTCTTGAGATGCATTTCGAGAATACCTTACGTGAGCATTATTCAGTTGTTGTTATTGGGGATTACCCGTACATTCTTGTTCACCGCAGCGGCATCCCCGTTGCTTTGAAAGGATTCACATGAGCACCATCACCATCAATGTCCCTGCCCAAGTCAAAGCACCCCGCGGTGCCGTGCTGGCTGGCGTCTGGTTTTCCGGTTTGCTGAATTGGCTGCAATCGGCCAGCCAAAGTCGCGTGCAGCGGCGCCTGCAAGCCAGCCGAGTGGCCGATGCCAACCAGGTGCGCCAATATGCCCAGGAAGTGATGGGCCGGGACCGGCGCTTCGCAGCCGACCTGCTGGCTGCAGCCGACCGCCACGAACTGGGTTGAAGCCCGGCGCCGCCTGCGCGGCAGCGCAGGCACCCCATCAAAAAGGGTCACCCGCCGGTGACCCTTCTTTTTTTCCCCGCAGCCGACCGCCGTCAGCTCATCACGCGGCGCGCAGTTGGGTACCAGCAGGCACCAGCTGGGAAAATAAGTCCTTGGGGTTGGCCATGGCGGGGATCAAGTCCACCTCCTGCCCCAAACCCAGCGCGGCCGCCAGTTCGGCCATCAGGCGCAGCGCCGAGAAATCCTCGAGCGCAAAGCCCACCGAGTCGAACACCGTGACATCGCTGGCCTGGGCACGCCCGGCGGCTTGGCCCATCAGCACGCGCCACAGCTCGGTGACCTGGAAGTCGGCCGGCATTTGCTGCAGATCACCTTCGATGCGGGTTTGCGGCTCGTATTCCACAAACACCCGTGACGCACTCAGCACGCTGGCGTGCAGCTCGGTCTTGCCCGGGCAGTCGCCGCCCACGGCGTTGATGTGCATGCCCGGCTCCAGCAGGTCGGCATGCAGGATCACCGCGTTGCGTTTGTCGGCGGTGACGGTGGTGACGATGTCGGCGCCCCGCACCGCGTCTTCAATGTTTGCGCACACTTGCAGTTTCAGTCCCGCCACGCCGCGCAGGTTGTTCACCAGCTTGG
>JANMHH010000279.1:0-13334 GCA_031375065.1 Rubrivivax sp.
CGCTGTGCCAGCGTGTTGGGATCGATCGTGAAGACCTCGTCCAGTGAATCGACGGCCAGCCTTCGCGCCTCGATGCCGTTGTCGCGTTGCAGCACGGTTCTGGCGATCAGGTGGGAACGCGCATCCAGCCGCGAGTACCAAGCTGACGTCTCGAACGCGGTCAGGCACTCCGACTTGGTGTAGCGGCCTGGCGGACTCGCTGTTCCGATACCGACAAGGTGCATGGTTCAGCGCGCGCCCACGGTGCGGACTCGACGGGAGGGGACACACCGGCGCGAACGGGCCTGGGCCGGGCTGCTGAACTTCATCGGTAGACCTCGTTGTATGCGCTGCGGTCGAACCGCGACGTGTCGAGGACTCGGCCGCAGGCGTGGGGCTGGTGTGGCTCTGGCCAGCGAGGCTACGGGCGGTCACTGCGTCGGTCTGTACCCTGTCGTACAGAACGCCTGACCTTGGTGGCATGAGTGGCATGAGTGACATCAATGGCCTGAGCGTCCGGCGCCGGGGGCGTCACGCTGCTCCCGGAATCCGCATCGTCGGGTCGCACCGCGCGGCCATCGCCAGGCGTCGCGGGCGGGCTGGCCGGGTTGGCATCGGGTGAGCCAAGCGGCACTTCCGCACCGACCTTTCCCGGCGGCGGTGAGCCCTCGGCCGTGAAGTCGGTTTTTTGTTGTGCCAGTGGTTTGGCCGCGGGGGCTGGCGCTGGCGGGACTGCAGGCTTGGTCATCACGATGAATCGCTGGGGTGTGGGAAAGCCCTTTTAAGGCGGCCATCGCATGCCGTCTGTCATCCAGCGCACCCTTCCCTGGGCGGCAGGCCGAACCCCGGCGAAGGGGGTCCACCGCCTCGCTGCGGCACCCACCGGCTGGTGCGGTGCCGCACCGACCACTTCAGGCTCGGTTGCCACGATGAAGCCTTTGGCCGGAGGCCGTTCCACGATGCGAACCTCAATTCACCCTGCTGGGCGCCGCTGGAGCGCCTGCGCAGCCGCCGTGCTGGCACTGACATGCGTTGCCGTGCCCGAACCCTCTGCGGCTCAGTCCGCACGCGCAGGGGCCACACCGGCCCAGGCCGCCAATTCCTTGCCCGACGTGGCGGCCATTGCGGCGCGTTTTGCGCCCATCGTGGTCAACATCAGCGTCACCGGCACCCGCAAGGTCTCGACCGCCAGCGACGCCACGCCCGAACCCGGTGAAGACCCCGAAAACGCCCCCGGTGCGGAGGACGCCGACGCCATGCGCGACTTTCTGCGCAACTTCCAACGCCGCTTTGGCGGCCTGCCACCGCAGCTGAAACTGCCGGTGCGCGGTGAAGGCTCGGGTTTCATCGTGCGCGCCGATGGGCTGATCCTGACCAACGCACACGTGGTGGCCGACGCCGACGAAGTGCTGGTGCGCCTGAACGACCGCCGCGAGTTCCGCGCCAAGGTGCTGGGCAGCGACAAGTTGACCGACGTGGCCCTGCTCAAGATCGACGCGCCCCGCCTTGCAGCAGCCACGCTGGCCGCGCCGGGCCTGTCGGCGTCCGCGCTGCCAGGGGAGCAGGCCCTGCGGGTGGGCGACTGGGTGATGGCCATCGGCTCGCCCTTCGGCTTTGAAAGCACGGTCACCGTGGGCGTGATCAGTTCGGCGCGGCGGTCCCTGCCGGGCAACAGCCGGGTCTCGTTCATCCAGACCGACGCGGCCATCAACCCGGGCAATTCGGGCGGCCCGCTGATCAACATGCGCGGCGAGGTCATTGGCATCAATTCGCAGATCTACTCGCAAAGCGGCGGGTACCAGGGTTTGTCCTTTGCCATTCCGATTGCCGTGGCGCAGCGCATCGCGCTGGAGATCCTGACCACCGGCAAGGTGCGCCACGCACGGCTGGGCGTGGCCGTTCAAGAGGTCAACCAGACGCTGGCCGAAGCCTTCAAGCTGGACAAACCCGCAGGCGCCTTGGTCATCGAGGTCGGCCCAGGCAGTGCCGCCGAACGCGCCGGCCTGGTCAGTGGCGACGTGATCCTGGCTGTCAATGGACGGGTGTTGGAGCTTTCCGGCGACCTGCCATCCACCGTGGGCCTGGCGCTGCCCGGTGACGCGATCGAGTTGGACGTCTGGCACCAGGGCACCCGTGTGAAACGGCGAGCCCGCCTGGACGACGCCAACCCGGCCGCGGCCGGGCCCGTGGCAGCCGCGGCAGCCGTCCCACCGTTGCCCACCGGCCGCCTGGGCTTGGCGTTGCGCCCGCTGCAGGCCGACGAAAAGCGGGTCTTGGGCATCAACGATGGCTGGGTGGTCGACAATCTGGGCAGCGCGGCGACACGGGCCGGCCTGCAAGTGGGCGATGTGCTGTTGAGCGTCAATGCGATTCCTGTCACCAGCTCCGAACAGGCCGAAGGCTTGCTGGGCGGATCGGACAAGGCCGCGGCGCTGCTGGTGCAGCGCGGGGCGAACAAGCAGTACGTGGCCTTGCGCCTGGACTGAGTGGTGGCCCTGCAGTTGGCCAGGGCCGACCGTGCCAACACGCGCAACGTTCAGTCCACCGGCCGGTCCGGTTCCGGTTGCGGTTCCGGCTTCGGAGCCATCGCCAGATGCCAGACGGCGATGAACATGGCCGCCAGAGTCGGGCCGATGATGAAACCGTTGATGCCAAAGATGGCCATGCCGCTGATCGTGGTGATCATCACCACATAGTCGGGCATGCCCGCGTTCTTGCCCACCAGGATCGGCCGCAGCAGGTTGTCGGCCAGCCCCACCACCACCGTGCCGTAGGCCACCAGCACCACGCCCTGCCAGATCGCCCCGGTGACGAAGAAGTAGATCGCCACGGGCAGCCAGACCAGGCTGGTCCCGACCACCGGCAGCAGCGACAGAAAGGCCATCACCACCGCCCACAGCAGGGCCCCGCGGACATCCAGAAACCAAAGGGCCGCGCCGCCCAGCAAGCCCTGGGCGACAGCGACCACCAGCGTGCCTCTGACCGTTGCGCGCACCACAGCCAGGAACTTGTCTGCCAGTTCGCGCTTGTAGCGCGAAGCAACGGGCAAGGCCTTGGTGACCAGCTGGGCCAGGTCGTCGCCGTCGCGCACCAGGAAAAAGGCCAAGTACAACGTGACACCCAGGCTGCCGACAAAGGCGAAGGTGCTCAGGCCAATGCCAAAGGCCTGCGTGGCGATGAACCGGCTGCCCTGCGCCATGGCGCTGGTGACCTGGGCTTGCAGCGCGTCGAAATCGACCACGCCGGCGCGCTCCAGCAGCGCCGCCACACCCGAAGGCAGTGCGTCGAACAAACCGCGCAGATAAAGCGCCGGCCGCCACTCACCCGAGTCGATGTGTTGGTAGATGACCGACGCCTCGCGGGCCAGTGCAGCGGTGATCAGCGCAAACGGCAGCACACACCCCAACAGCACGATCAGCATCACCAGTGCGGCAGCAGCGTTGCGTCGCCCCTTCACGCGCGGCAACAGCCGGCGGTACACCGGAACAAACAGCATCGCCGTGATGATGGCCCACATGATCGCGCCGTAAAACGGCAGCAAGAGGTAGCCCATGGCCAGGGCGGTTGCGGCCAGCAGCAAAGGGGGCATCAGATCGCGGTGTTCAAGGTCATCGGGCCCACCTTCGGTGTGCAACGGCGTGTGCGTGTCCGAGCGACCGCTTCAGCCACGACCCTAAGTTCAGCCCTGAGCGGGGTCTGTTCGACAGCGCACAGTCGGGACCCGATCCCGCACCACGATCTGCGGCACCGACTTGCACATCCTGAAAGGCGACGTGCCCACCTGCGCGCCCGGCACGGTGCTGGGCCATGAGGGCGTGGGTGTTGTCGACTCGGTGGGCGCAGGTGTGACCACCTTCAAGCCCGGTGACCGGGTGTTGATCTCCTGCATCAGCGCCTGCGGCCGCTGCGAATACTGCCGCAAGAGCATGTTCTCGCATTGCACCACCGGCGGCTGGATCCTGGGCCATCGCATCGACGGGACGCAGGCCGAATTCGTTCGCACACCTTATGCCGACACCAGCCTTCACCCCATACCGGCGGGTGCCGACGAAGAGGCGCTGGTGATGCTCAGCGACATCCTGCCCACCGGGTTCGAATGTGGCGTGCTCAATGGCAAGGTGCAGGTGGGCGGCAGCGTGGCCATCGTGGGTTGCGGGCCCGTCGGGCTGGCGGCGCTGCTGACGGCGCAGTTCTACGCACCGGCGCAGATCATCATGGTTGACCTCGATGACAACCGGCTGGCGGTGAGCCAACGTTTTGGCGCCACCCACATCGTCAACAGCAGCAACGGCAAGGCCGCCGAGCAGGTGATGGCGTTGAAGGGCGGGCGTGGCGTGGACACCGCGATCGAGGCCGTGGGTATCCCGGCAACGTTTCAGTTGTGCCAGGACGTCATCGCCGCGGGCGGCACCATCGCCAACGCGGGCGTGCACGGCGTCAAGGTCGACCTGCACCTGGAGCGGCTGTGGTCGCACAACGTGACCATCACCATGGGGCTGGTCGACACCGCCACCATTCCGATGTTGCTCAAGACGGTGCACGCCAAGCGCATCGACGCCGCCGGGCTGATCACCCACCGCTTCAAGCTGGACCAGATGCTTCAAGCCTACGAAACCTTCGGCAACGCAGCCGACACCAAGGCGCTGAAGGTGATCATCGAAGCCTGACGGCTTCAGGCCGGTCCCGACGCGGCCCAGCCCATCCCGTGCCACCCCAAACCAGGGTGCGCTAACCGATCGGCACGGCCAGAAGTGGGCAGCCGCCCCTAGCAAAGCCCTAATCCGCAGCGCGGGCGCCGCAGTCACAATCCGCCGTCGGCGCGGCCCGTGTCTCCGCGCCCTGGGGGACCCGTTTGATTTTTGACCTGATCTCGGACCAAACCCGTGCTGCTGGCCTGGGCGCACTGATGAAGGGCGCCGGCAAAGTCACCCGCTACATCCCGATTCCCCAGCCCACGTTGCTGGTGGGTCCGGGCTCCAGCGCCAGGCTGGGCGAGGTGATCGCCGGCTTTGGCCACACCAAGTTGCTGATCGTCACCGGCGCTTTCACGGCCCGCCTGGGCATGCTCAAGGGCCTGACCGACGCGCTGACGGCCGGTGGCGCGCAGTTCGTGGTGTTCGACCAGATCACCCCCGACGCGCCCATTCCGTTGGTTGAGCAGGGCATCGAGTTCTATCGCGAACACGGTTGTGACGCGCTGGTTGCCTTTGGCGGTGGTTCGTCGATGGACGCCGCCAAGGCCATCGCGATGGCCATTGCCAACCCGCGTCCGGTGCGCAAGCTGGCCGGTTATCTGAAGGGCCGGCACACCCCACCGGCCATCTACGCCGTGCCCACCACCGCCGGCACCGGCTCGGAGGTGACGGTGGCGGCGGTGATCGCCGACCCCGAGCGCCAGGACAAGGTGGTCATCGTCGACCCACGCCTGGTGCCGCGCATGGCGGCGCTGGACCCCTGCCTGATGACCGGCTTGCCGCCGCACATCACCGCGGCCACCGGCATCGACGCCCTGACCCACGCGGTCGAGGCCTTTGTCGGCAACTGGGCCACGCCCTATTCCGACGGCATGGCGCTGGCCGCGGTGGGCATGATCTTTCGCCACCTGCGCACCTGCTACAGCGACGGCCAGAACCTGGCCGCGCGTGAGCAGATGGCCTTGGCCTCCACCTACGCCGGCCTGGCCTTCACGCGGGCCAACGTGGGCTACGTGCACGCCATTGCGCACCAGTTCGGCGGCCGTTATCACACGGCACACGGCCTGGCCAACGCCATCGTGCTGCCGCACGTGCTGAAGTACTCCAGCCCCGTCATCACCGAGCGGCTGGCCCTGCTGGCGGTGCGCGCCGGTCTGGGCAAAACGGGCACCGCGCCCGAAACCCTGGCGCAGGCCTTTCTGGACGGCGTGGACCAACTCAACCGCGACTTGAACATTCCGCTGTTTCTGGACGCGCTGCAAGAGGCCGACATTCCAGAGCTGGCCAAGGCCGCCTGCCATGAAGCGCACACCGGTTATCCGGTGCCACGCTACATGACGCAAGAGCAATGCGAAGCGCTGATCCGGCAGGTCTTGCCGCCCGTGCCAACGGCCAAGACTGCCAGCGCCAAGTCAAGCGCTGTCAAAAGCACCCCTGCCAAGTCCCGCGCCAAGCCCCCGGCCAAGTCCCCAGTCAAGCGCGCCGTTGCCGCACCCGCATCACCCCGCAAAGCACGCCCGGCAACCCCGGTGAAGGCACCGGGCCACCAAGCCGCCGCCAAAAAGACCAATCGATAGGAGACCCTGAACATGAAAAAAGTCGCCACCGTCACGCTGGGTTCGTCCAAGCAGGACTTTGCCTTTGAAACCAACTTCCTCGGCCACCGCTTCTCGGTGCAGCGCCTGGGCGCCGACAACGACACCGGCAAGGCCTGGGAACTGCTGCGCCGCCAACAGGCCAACGTCGACGCCATCGGCCTGGGCGAAATTGGCGACCACTACCAGGTCGGCCTGCGCACCGTGGTCAACAAGGAAACCAAGCGCCTGCTCAACGTGGTGACACGCGTGCCGGCCACCAGCGGCGCCACGCTGCGCCGCCTGCTGCAGGTGCGCGCCATCCGCCACGTCCAGCACGAATTGGGCAGCTACTTCAACAATAACCTGGTGTTGTTTCTGTCGGGCATGCGCAACTACGACATGGCGGTGGCGCTGTCGGACTACACGCGCAACCTGAGCTTTGCCGACGCCTTGTTCCAGACCGGCGCGCCGGCCATGCTGGGTTCGCTGGAACAGCTGGAGCTCTACGCCAAAGGGGCCAAATGGGCGCTGTCGGGCAAACCCGGCGAAATGCTGGAGGCGTCGCTGTCCAGCTTCAAGCGCAACCGCGCGGCTGAAGCGGTGGGCAAGTCGCACGTCATCGTGGGCACGTTTGCAGAACTGAAGGCGGTGGGCAACGCCAGCAACCTGGCCGGCAAGACGCTGATCACGTCGGCGGTGGACGACGAACGCATGGCTTTTTTCACCAAGTGCAAGGTCAACCTGGTGATCGACGTGTCACCGAAGTTGTTTGACCGCGTGGTGGGCATCAACACCATCGAAGCCATGATGCTGGCCGCGCTGGGCAAACCGCCCGAGCAGGTCTCGGACGACGACTTTGCAGAAATGCTGGACGAACTGAAGATCAAGCCGCGCCTGCTGCACCCCACCGGCAACTTCCGCAACATCCGCCGCTTTGCCTTTGTCATCCACCCCTTGAGCCAGGAATACATCAAGAAGGGTTTCCCGATCCCCAAGGCCACACCCAAGTTCATCATGGACCAGATCGAAACGGTGGCCGCGCACATGCCGCCGATGGTCTATTGCAAGATGGAAAACATCGTCTCGCCTTGTGGCGCCGAAGCTGAGGGCTGGTTGATCACGGTGGGCGGCACGCCCAAGGAAATGCTGGCCCGCAGCCCCGAGTTCACCTACCGGCGCTTGCTGCACGCGTCGAGGATCGCCGAAGGCCTGGGCGCGCAGATCATGGGCCTGGGTGCCTTCACCAAGGTGGTGGGCGACGCCGGCATCACGGTGGCGCGGCGTTCGCGCTTGCCCATCACCACCGGCAACAGCTACTCGGCTTCGGGCGCGCTGTGGGCCGCGGCCGACGCGATGCGCCGCATGAACCTGGTCAAGATCAGCAAGGGCGACAAGCGGGTGCCGGCCAAGACCATGGTGATTGGCGCCACGGGTTCGATCGGTTCGGTCAGCGCGCGCCTGATGGCGATGGCCTTTGACGAGGTGGTGGTGGCCGGCCGCGACATGAAAAAGCTGGAAGAGCTGCGTGCCTCCATCTTGCTGGACACACCCGACGCCAAGGTGACCTGCTCGACCAACTACGACGAGCTGCTGGGCGAGATGGACATGATCGTCACCAGCACCTCGGGCGCGGGCAAGAAGATTTTGGACATCACCAAGGTCAAGCCCGGCTGCGTGATCACCGACGTGGCGCGCCCCCTCGACCTGCCGCCCGAAGAGGTGGCCAAGCGGCCCGACGTGCTGGTGATCGAGTCGGGCGAGATCGAGCTGCCCACGCAGGTCAAGGGCATGAAAAGCATCGGCCTGCCGCCCAACGTGATCTACGCCTGCCTGGCCGAGACCATCGTGCTGGCGCTGGAAGGTCGCTTCGAGGTGTTCACCATCGGCCGCGACACCGAATGGGAAAAGGTCAAGCAGATCTACAAGCTGGGCATCAAGCACGGCATGAAGCTGGCGGCCATCTCAGGCGTCAAGGGTGTGTACAGCGACGACGACATCGCCAAGGTGGTGAAGTTGGCTCAGCAGGCTCGGTTGACGTGGAAGTCGGGCACCGCGCCCACGAAAGCCGCACCCAGGAAGGCCGCGCGCAAGGCCGTTGCACCCGCTGCGGCACCGCTCAAGGCTGCAGCAAAAGCACCCGCCAAGGCGCCCGCTAGAACACCTGCCAAAGCACCTGCGAAAGTCGCTGCGAAAGCGGCCATGAAAGCTGCGACCCAAGCCAAGCCAGCGCCCGTCAAGGCAGCGGCAATCAAGCCCGTTGCAGCTGTCAAAGCCGCGGTCAAGGTGCCGGCCAAGAAGGCTGCACCCGCCAAAGCCGTACTGGCCAAACCGGCGAAAGCCGCCAGGTCGGCCAAGGCCAAGCCGGCAGCCCGCGCATGACGGCGGTGCGCCTGAGCCCGCTGGACGCCGCGTGGCTGTTCACCGAGTCGCGGGCCACGCCCAACCACGTGGGCGGCTTGCTGCAGTTTCAGCTGCCGAAGGATGCCCCACGCGATTTCATGCGTGCGCTGATGACCGACTTTCGCCAGCACCGCACTTTCACCGCGCCGTGGAACCGGCGCTTGAAATACGCCTTCAACAAGAACCCGGTGCCAGCCTGGGTGGAAGACGAAGACATCGATCTGGAATACCACGTGCGCCACGCCGCCCTGCCCTGGCCCGGCGGTGAACGCGAACTGGGCGAGCTGGTGGGCCGGCTGCAAAGCACGCCGCTGGACCTGAGCCGCCCGCCCTGGGAGTGCACCATCATCGAAGGCCTCGACGGCGGCCGCTTTGCGATGTTCATCAAGATGCACCACTCGCTGATCGACGGCGTGAGCGGCGTCAACCTGCTGCAGCGTGCGATGGCCTTCGACCCTGCCAAGAGCCTGGGCCTGCCGCCGTTCTGGGCCTCGGGCATCAGCTCGGCACCGCGAAGCCGCCGCGCGGGCCCACCGCCCACGGTGGCCGAAGCCGCAGCCGCAGCGGTGGCGGGCCTGAGTGAACAAGCCAAATCGGTGCCGCAGTTGATGGGCGCCTTTGCCAAGATCATCAAGCGCATTGGTGACCCCAGCGACGGGCTGGTGGTGCCGTTCGCGGCGCCGCGTTCCATCATCAACGGCCGCGTGCGCGAAAAGCGCCGCTTTGCGACGCAGCAGTTTGCGTTGGACCGGCTGCGCGCCGTGGCCACCGGCGCCGGTTGCACGCTGAACGACGTGGTGCTGGCGCTGTGCGGCAGCGCCTTGCGCCGCTTTTTGCTGGAGCGCGACAGCCTGCCCGAACAAAGCCTGACCGCAGGGATTCCGGTGTCGGTGCGGCCCAAGGACGACGAAGGCACCGGCAACGCCATCAGCTTCATCGTCGCCACGCTGGGCACCGACGTCGAAGACGCCGAACAACGCCTGCGCGCGATCCGGGCTTCGGTGCAACACGCCAAGGCTCATGTGCAGGCCTTGCCCCGCAGCGCGATGCTGCAGTACACGATGCTGCTGATGGCGCCCACCATCGTCACGCTGCTCACCGGCGTGGGCGGGCGCACGCGGCCGATGTTCAACATCACCATTTCCAACGTGCCCGGGCCCGACAAACCGCTGTACTTTCGCGGCGCAGAACTGCTGGCCACCTACCCGGCGTCCATCGTCACCCACGGGCAGGCGCTGAACATCACCTGCCAGAGTTATGCCGGGTCGATGAACTTCGGCTACACCGGCTGCCATTCATCGGTGCCCAGCTTGCAGAAGCTGGCGGTCTACACGTCCGATGCCCTGGCCGAGCTGGAAGCGGTTTTTGTGAGCCCGGCAAAACCTGCCATGGCCAAGCCGCGCGCAGCGGCCAAGCCCAAGACCCCAGCGGCCAAGCGAGCGGCAACCAAGCCGCGTGCGCGGCCGGCACCGGTCAGCCCGCCAAGCCCCACCAGGAAGGCAAGAGCCGCCTGACGTCCGCGCGCTGGTACCGGTCGTCCAGCAGCCACAGCCAACCGCGGTCGTCGGGTGTGCGGATGACGCGGCCGGCGGCTTGCACCACCTTTTGCATCGCAGGCACCAGGTCGGCGTAGCCCTGGCCCGCGCCGAACAACTGTTCCAGACGGGCGCGCATGTGGTCCTGGGTCACCGAAACCGGCGGCAGGCCCAGGGTGGCGATGAAGGCGCCGATCAGGCGCCGCCCCGGCAGGTCAACGCCCTCGGCAAACACGCCGCCCAGCACGGCAAAAGCCAAGCCCTGCCCGTGAGGCTGAAAGCGCGCCAAGAACGCTTCTCGATCCGCTGCGCCCATGCGGCGGTCTTGCCGCCATTGCACGATGTCGGGCCTGACGCTGGCCAGGCGATCGGCGGCCTGATTCAGGTACTCAAAACTGCTGAAGAAGGCCAGGTAGTTGCCAGGGTGCGCATCGAACTGCTGGGCCAGCACGTCGACCAGCGGCTGCAACGACGCCAAGCGGTGCCGGTGGCGGGTGGACAGACCGCGCGCCACCTGCACCACCAGGTGCTCGGGCGCAAAGGCTGGCGGCACGTCGATCCAGGCGGTGTTGTCGGGCAAACCCAGCAGCTGGCGGGCGTAATCGGGCGGCGACAGCGTGGCTGAAAACAAGGTCACGCTGTGCAACGCCTTGAAGCGCTGGCGCAAGAAGCAGGCCGGTGCGACGTTGCGGACACAGAGCACGGCGTCCAGGTCGGTTGCTGGCGCCGCGTTTTCTTCGGAAGGGCTGGCCACCGAAGCCACGCCCAGCAGCCTTTGCACGTCGAACAAGCCATGGTCGTTCAAGGCGTCGACCAGGTGCAGGTAGCGGCGCAGTTCAAAGTGAAAGTCGAGAAAAGGCCCCACCGCCAGCGGCTGCTGGTGAAAGTGCTCGGCCATTGCACCGGCGGCCATGCCCAGCGCCTGCACAAAGTCGTCCGGAGCAGCGTCCAGCACTGCGTAGGGCGGCGCTGCTTCAATGACCACCGCCTCGGTCGCCTGCACCAACTGTTCCAACGCCGATCGCACGGCGGCCGGCGCAGCCAGCGTCACCGCGCGCAGCTGGCGCAGACCCAGTTCACCGCTGTACATCGCGCGGGCGCGCTCGACCAGGTTGTGGGCCTCGTCGATCAGCACTGCCAGGCGCCAGTCCATGGCTTGCATCAGGCCCCACAGCTGGCCTTGCACGTCCAGCAGGTGGTTGACATCGCCCACCACCACGTCGCCCCAACGCACCAGCTCCTGCCCCAGGTAAAAAGGGCAAATGCCATGGCGCAGGGCCACCTGGCGTTGCGCTGCCGCGTCCAGCCAGCCCAGCGCCACCGCTTCGTGGCGCGCCGCGGGCAGGCGGTCGAAAAAGCCACGCGCCAAGGGGCAAGCGTCGCCGTGGCAGGCTTTGTCCGGGTGCTCGCAGGCTTGATCCTTGGCCACCATCAAGACCACTCGAAGTGCCTGGCCTGAGGTCGCGCTGCGCAGTTCAGCCAAGGCTTCCAAAGCCGTGACCCGACCGGTGCCCTTGCAGGTCAGGAAAGCCAGTTTGTCGACGCCCTGCCCCGGCATGGCGCGCAGCGTGGGAAACAGCGTGCCCAAGGTTTTGCCGATGCCGGTGGGGGCCTGTGCCAACAGGCTGCGCCCGTGCACGGTGCTGCGGTAAACGGCTTCGGCCAGTTCGCGCTGGCCGCTGCGAAACGGCAGGCTGGGAAAACCCAGCTGCGCCAGTGCGGCGTCGCGTTGCAGCCGGTGTTGGGCTTCCTGCTCGGCCCAGGCCATGAATTGCGCACAGCGCTGAGTCAGGGCGTCTTCCAGCTCGGCCGCACTGCACAGTTGTTTCAGCTCGGTCTCGGTCTGCGAGGCCACGTCAAAGTACACCAGCGACAGCGCCACCTCGGCCAATTGAAGGCTGCGACAGAACAACGCGCCGTAGGTTTGCAACTGGGCCCAGTGCAACTGACGCCGGTTCTCCGGGATGTCATCAGGGCGCCCACGAATGGTCTTGACCTCTTCCAGGCAGCGGTAACGCGGGTCGTAGCCGTCGGCACGGCCGCGCAGGCGCAACGGGCCGACCTGCCCTTCCAACGCGACTTCGGTCTGATAGTCCTGCCCGCGGCGGCTGGCCACCAGGCCCTGGCCACGCAAGCCTTCCTGCGCGGTGGCCGATGGCGTGAAGCGCCGGTCGAGGTCGCCGCGCTTGGCGGTGAACTCGCACAGCGCGCGCACCGACACCGAATAGCGCCAATCCAGTCCGCTGCCCAGAGGCGGCCCGGCGGGCGCGTTCAGCACCGGCTCGTTCACCTGTCCGATCATCACTTTCCTGTCTGGCGCCGTGGCAAAACCCGTGCGGATTCAAGCGCCAACCACATGCGCATCAGGCCGCCGGCGGGGTTGGCAGGTCGAACACCAGGCAGGTCGTCGTCGCATGGGCGTAGAGCTTGCCATCCGGCCCGACGATGCGAGCCTCCGCAGTGGCCAGTTGGCGGCCGCAATGCAGCACGGTGCCGATGGCGCGCAACGGCCCGGTCTTCAACGTCGCAGCCCGCACGATGTTCACGCTGAGTTCGGCCGTGGTGTAGGCGCGACCCGCCGGCATCCGGGTTTGAACGGCGCAGCCCAAGGCGGAGTCGAGCAGCGTTGCATACCAACCGCCGTGCACGCCGCCCATCGGGTTGAAGTGCTTGAGCTGCGGTGTTCCCTGGAACACGACCTGGCCGACATCCACTTCGACGATCGCAAAGTCCAGCGTGTCGCAGATGTGCGGGTACGGCATTTCGCCGGCCAGCATGCCCTGCATGACCTGCAGTCCGGTCTTGTTCGCGGCCATGGCCGGTGTCCAGAAGCCAGCTTTGCCGCCACCGCGCAGCATGTGGGCGCGCACGGTCTCCAGCTGCTGCTGCCACTGGGCGAGGGTTTCTTCTTCAGTCATGCCATCGAGCTCCGGATCAGGCGAAAGGTGGTGTCAATGGCTTGCCATTGCTGCGCGTCAGGCAGGCGGCGGCGGCTGGACACGCGGATGCCTTCGTTGAACAACATCAGCATGGCCGCCAGTTCGCACGCGCGCGCCGGCTCTGCGCCAGCCTGCTGCAAGCTGGCTTCAAAAATGAGCTGCATCTCGTTCAGATGATGGCTGGCCCGCGCAGCGAGCTCGTCATCCACA
>JANMHH010000309.1:0-3831 GCA_031375065.1 Rubrivivax sp.
GTCCAGCATGGGGCTGGCTGTGCCACGCGGAAAGCGGGCGCGTGACAGGTTCATCGTGCCTTTGAGCACCAACGTGTAGTCGCGCTTCATCGCCGCGCTGACCTGGCCGATCGGCCAGACGCGGGTGATGTCGGTGGTGCCACCCAGGTACTGGCCGCCGCTGTCGATCAGCAACAGGCCGTCGCCTTGAATCTGCGCGTGCGACTCGTCGGTGGCGCGGTAATGCGGCATGGCGCCGTTGACGTTGAAGCCGGCGATGGTGGAGAAGCTCAAACCCACGAAGCCGGGACGACGGGCGCGGGCGGCGCTGAGCTGCTCGTCGACGGTCAATTCGGTCAGCGTGTCGCCGCGGGCCAGCGCGGCTTCAAACCACGCATAGAACTCGCACATCGCCGCGCCATCTTGTTCCATGGCCTGGCGAACGTACGCGGCTTCGGCATCACCCTTGCGGCTTTTCAGCAGCGTGCTGGGGTTGATGGCCTCGACCACGGCGCAACCCAGCGCGACCTTGGCGCGCAAGCCATAGGTCACACGCTTGGGGTCCAGCAGCAAGGTGTCCTGGGTGTGCAGCGCAGAGAGTGCGGCACCGGCCTGCGCATAGGGCGCCAGGCGGATGCCGTCGGCCGCCAGGCGGGCCTGCAGCGCGGCGTCGATCTTGCCTTCGCCCACAAACAATGTGGCGCCGGTCATGTTGACCAGCAGGTGGCTCAGGAACACCGGGTTGTAGGTGACGTCGCTGCCACGCAGGTTGCTCAACCAGGCTTGGTCGTCTACGGTCGAGATGAAGTGGTGCGTGGCGCCGTGGGCGACCATGGCTTTGCGCAAGGCCGCCAGTTTGCTGGCCCGGGACACGGTGGCCTGTGGCGCCAGGTGCTCGTAGACGGCTTGCGTGGGCAGGCCGGGGCGGTCGGGCCAGATGGCGTCGAGCAGGTCAGCTTCGGTGCGCAGCTTGACACCGGCCTTGTGCAGCGCCGCCTGAAGCAGCTGGTGGCTGGCCAGGCCCAGCACCTGCCCGTCCACCGCCGCCGTGGCGCCGCGGGGTGTGTGGTCGACCAGCCAGTCGATGTGGGCCGGCGACGCACCGGTGGCGATCTTGATCAACTCGATCCCGGTGCCGGCCAGCTCGGCCTCGGCCTGCACCCAATAGCGGCTGTCGGCAAACAACACGGCGCGGTCGGCCGCCACCACCAGCGTCGCCATCGAGCCGGTGAAACCCGACAGCCACTGCCGCCCTTGCCAGCGTCCGGGCAGGTATTCGCTGAGGTGCGGGTCGGCCGACGGCACCAGCAGCGCTTGCACGCCTTCGCGCGCCATGACCTCGCGCAGCTGGGTGATGCGCATGCGGATCGGAGATGTGCGGGTGTCCATGGGTGTCCTGCGGCCAGCGATTGAAGGCCTGAATTCTAGGAGCCTGGCGCCCGGGCTGCCGCGCCAGGCCGACTCAGAGCTGGGTGCGCAAACGCCAGATTTCAGGAAACAGCACCGTGTCGAGCATCTGGCGCAGGTAGCTCACGCCGCCGGTGCCGCCGGTGCCGCGCTTGAAACCGATGACGCGCTCGACGGTGGTGACATGGCGAAAGCGCCACAGCCGAAAGGCGTCTTCCAGGTCGGTGAGTTCTTCACCCAGTTGGTACAGGTCCCAGTGGGTCTTGGGGTCGCGGTAGACGGTGAGCCAGGCGGCCTCGACGCCGGCGTCTTCGGCATAAGGCAGCGACCAATCGCGTTCGGTGTGGCTGGCGGGCACGGCCAGCCCGCGACGGGCCAGCAGGCGCAGCGCTTCGTCGTACAGGCTGGGGCTGCGGTAGGTGCGTTCCACATGGGCCAGCAGGTCCGGTCGGTGGGCGTGTGGCTTGAGCATCGCCGCGTTCTTGTTGCCCAGGCTGAACTCGATGCAGCGGTACTGCCAGCTTTGAAAACCGCTGCTGTTGGCCAGGAAGGGCCGGATGGCGCTGTATTCGGGTGGCGTCATGGTGGCCAGCACGTCCCAGGCGTGAACCAGCTGCTCCATGATCTTGCTGACCCGGGCCAGCATCTTGAAAGCCTGGTGCAGTTCATCACCTGCCACGTGCGCCACCGCGGCCCGCAGCTCGTGCAGCATGAGCTTCATCCACAGCTCGCTGGTCTGGTGCTGCACGATGAACAGCATCTCGTTGTGGTCGGGGCTGCGCGGGTGCTGGGCGTTCAGCACGGCGTCCAGGTGCAGGTAGTCGCCGTAGCTCATGTCGGCGCTGAAGTCGAGCTTGGCGCCGAAATGCTGCGGCTCGGCTGTGGTGGCGCTGGCTGAAGGCGAGGCAGGCGAGGTCGACAAGCCAGGTGCAGGTGGCAGCGGCGTTGAGTCACCACCGCTCATCGGGCAGCCGCTCATCTCAAGTCACCGCGTTCTTTTGGTTGAACTCGGGGCGTTGCCATTCCTGACTGTCCAGCACCTGTTGCAGGTGCTGCGCCGCGTCCCACGCGTCGACAAAGCGCAGGTACAGCGGCGTGAAGCCAAAGCGCAGGATGTCGGGGGCGCGGAAGTCACCGATCACGCCGCGCCCGATCAGTGCCTGCACCACGGGGTAGGCGATGTCGGCGTGGGCGAAACAGACCTGGCTGCCCCGCAGGGCTTCATCGCGGGGCGAAACCAGCGTCAGGTTCGGGCACAGCGCTTGCACCTGTTGGGCGAACAGTTGGGTCAGCGCCAGCGACTTGGCGCGCAGCGCGGTCATGCCGCCCAGGGCTTCGGCGGCCAGCAGGGTGTCGACACCGCATTCCAGCGCGGCCAGCGAGAGCACCGCCGGGGTGCCACACAGGTAACGCGAGATGCCCGCAGCGGGGCGATAGCCGGGCGTGAATTCAAACGGGGCGGCGTGGCCGATCCAGCCGGCCAGCGGCTGCCAGAAGCGGTCGACATGGCGCGGGTGGGCCCAGACGAAGGCCGGCGCGCCGGGGCCGCCGTTCAGGTACTTGTAGCCGCAGCCGATGGCAAAGTCGGCGTCGCTGCCGTTCAAGTCCACCGGCACGGCGCCGGCGCTGTGGGCCAGGTCCCACACCGTCAGCGCGCCGGCGGCGTGGGCGGCGCGGGTCAGCGCGGCCATGTCGTGCATGCGGCCGGTGCGGTAGTTGACGTGGGTCAGCAGCAGCACCGCCACGCGCTCGTCGAGCAGTGTGGTCAGCTCTTCCGCGTCGGCCAGAACCCGCTCAAAACCGCGCTCGCGCGCCAGCGCTTCGGCGATGTACAGGTCGGTGGGGAAGTTGCTGCGCTCGCTGACGATGCGCGTGCGCCGGGGCGCGTCGGCGCGCGTGATCGTCAAGGCTGCGCTGAGCACCTTGAACAGGTTGACGCTGGTCGAATCGGCCACCACCAGTTCATCCGCACCCGCGCCCACCAGGCGAGCGATCTTGTTGCCCACGCGCAGCGGCAGTTCCATCCAGCCGGCGCTGTTCCAGCTGCGAATCAGGCCTTGGCCCCACTCGGCCTGCACCACCTGCACAACGCGCGCGGCGGTGGTCTTGGGCAGCACGCCCAGCGAGTTGCCGTCCAGGTAGATCACACCATCCGGCAAGTTGAACTGGTCACGCAGCGGTGCCAGGGGGTCGCGGGCGTCGAGTGCCAGTGCTTCGGATCGGTTCATCACGTCATCATAGGCGTGGGCCGGCGCGACGCGGCGGCGGCTTTGTTTGGATTGACAAGGGCCGGTCCCGATCGAAGAATGAAACGCATGCTCTCCAAAACGATGCCTCCCACAGCCACGCCTTCGACAGCCACGCCTTTCAAAGCCACAACGCCACGATGACTTTTGCCGGCGCCCACACCGCGCACCTCGACACCTTCACGCGCGACAACCTGCC
>JANMHH010000336.1:0-6767 GCA_031375065.1 Rubrivivax sp.
GCGCGCTCGAACAGGCTGCGCGCCAGCCACTGGAAGTGCTCTCGCACCAGCTGTTGACGCTGCGGCAGCGTCAACTCGGGCAGGCACAGCTGCACGTTGCGCAAGGCCACGTTGCGGCGTTGGTGTGCCCAGCGGTGCAACACGCGCCCAAAAACCCGGCCCCACGCCGCCTGCCAGCTCAGCGGCCAGATGTGCAGCAGCCACACCAGCATCAACAGCCCACGGGCCAGCACGGCTTCCAGGACGGCCTTCACGGACTGCTGCGGCTCATGGTGGGGGCGACTTGACCACCCACGGCGCGCGCAGCACGGGCTGCACGGCGGGCACGGCACGGCAAGTTCATGCGCCGGCCCCGCTGGAACGAGGTTGCTTGTAGCGGTGGTAACCCCACAGATACTGTTCGGGCTTGCGAGCGATGATGGATTCCATGCTGCGGTTGATGGCGGTGGCCGCCGCCGCAGACCAGGCTTCTTCGCTCAAACCGGCCCGGGCCGGCAAGGGCACCGCCATTTCTTCGACTGCCACGCGGTAGCCGGCACCGCGCGCCAAGCGCTCGGCCCAGATCAACAGCACCGTCGCATCGGCCTGACTTGCCAGCCGCGATGCCAGGGTCATGGTGTAGGCCGGTTGACCAAAAAACGAGGCCCAGACGCCCATCCCCTGCGGTGGCACCTGGTCGGGCAACATGCCCAGGGTCTCGCCTTGGCGCAAGGCGCGCATCAGTTGCCGCACCCCCGCCACGTTGGCTGGGGCGGTGGCCAGCCCTGGGCGGTGACGCGCGGTCAGCTCCACTTCCCGCAGCCAGGCCTGACGGGCGGGGCGGTACAGCACCGTCAGCGGCTGCCGGGTGCCGAAGTCCTGCGCGTAGGCTTGGGCGCAGACCTCGAAACTGCCCATGTGCGGCGTCAGCAGAACCAGGCCGCGGCCGCGGTCCAGCGCCTGGGTGATCAGCTCAGCGCCCTGCCAGCTGACCGGGTCGTCGATGGGCTGTCCTTGGGGCCGCAACCACAGGCGCGGCAGCTCCATCAACAGTCTTCCGGCCTCGCCGACCGAGGCCCGGCGCTGCGCCAGCGTGACCCCGGCCAAGGCTGCATTGGCCCGCAAGCGAGTTCGGTAACTGGGTGATGCCCCATAGGCAAGCCAGCCCAGGACCGCGCCCACAGCGTGCAAAAAGCGCAGAGAGCGGCGGGACAGCCAGTTCAGCAAAAGGGCCATGGTTCGTATAATTGGCGCATCGCCGAGTTAAAGGACAACTTGCGGGGCGATCAGCGGGGCGAGGATAGCGTTGACGATGGTTGACGATACCGAGCACCGCCGGGCTGATGGGGCTGGCTGTTGTGGCCATACATCGGTTCAACAAAACCGCTAAAGCGTTCGCCGCGACTCCAGATTCTCTGAACAGCGACGACGCAAGGTCAGTCATTGTTATCAACTGGAGCTCCCACTGTGGCGAACGATTTCCTCTTCACTTCCGAATCCGTCTCTGAAGGTCACCCCGACAAGGTCGCCGACCAGATCTCAGACGCCATCCTCGACGCCATCTTCAAGCAGGACCCGCGCAGCCGCGTCGCTGCCGAGACCCTGTGCAACACCGGCTTGGTGGTGCTGGCCGGTGAAATCACCACCAACGCACACGTCGACTACATCCAGGTGGCGCGCGACACCATCAAGCGCATTGGCTACGACAACACCGAGTACGGCATCGACTACAAGGGCTGCGCGGTGATGGTCTGCTACGACAAGCAGAGCAACGACATCGCCCAGGGCGTGGACCATGCGTCCGACGACCACCTGAACACCGGCGCCGGTGACCAGGGCCTGATGTTCGGCTACGCCTGCGACGAAACGCCCGAGCTGATGCCGGCGCCCATCTACTACGCGCACCGGCTGGTTGAGCGCCAGGCGCAGCTGCGCAAAGATGGCCGCCTGCCGTTCTTGCGCCCCGACGCCAAGAGCCAGGTGACGATGCGCTACGTGGACGGCAAGCCGCACAGCATCGACACCGTGGTCTTGAGCAGCCAGCATGCGCCCGAGTACAGCCTGGGCCACAAGATGACCGACGCCTTCTACGAGGCGGTGCGCGAAGAAATCATCAAGCCGGTGCTGCCCAAGGAATGGCTGACGGCCGACACCAAGTACCTGATCAACCCCACCGGCCGCTTTGTGGTGGGCGGCCCGCAGGGTGATTGCGGCCTGACCGGTCGCAAGATCATCGTCGACACCTATGGCGGCGCCTGCCCGCACGGTGGTGGTGCTTTCAGCGGCAAGGACCCCAGCAAGGTCGACCGCTCGGCCGCCTATGCCGCCCGCTACGTGGCCAAGAACGTGGTGGCTGCCGGCCTGGCGCGACAGTGCCAGGTGCAGGTGGCCTATGCGATTGGCGTGGCCAAGCCGATGAACATCACGGTCTACACCGAAGGCACGGGCGTGATGAGCGACGACAAGCTCAGCGCCTTGGTGGCCGAGACCTTTGACCTGCGGCCCAAGGGCATCATCATGATGCTGGACCTGCTGCGCCCGATTTACGAGAAGACCGCAGCCTATGGCCACTTTGGCCGCGAAGAGCCCGAGTTCACCTGGGAAAGAACCGACAAGGCTGCCGCGCTGCGCGCGGCAGCGGGCCTGTAAAGGTCACCTCATCCACAACAAGGGGCGACAGCGGTCGCCCCTTTTTGATGGTCGGACGCTGCGGGCGCCGCCAAACGGTCAACGGGCAGTCGCACGAATGTGGCTGCCCGTTGCCGGTTCTCCCTGAACTGCTACTGCGACTGGCCCCTGACGGGCTCTGGCGACGATGACAGCGATGCACTTCTCGGCCTTGCCAGTCGCTGACTGGGCTCAACCTATGTAGATGACTTTAGGTATGCCTCTCCTTGTGCACGAGGACCTATGTCGCCCGTCGGAAGTGACTTATTCACATCGCGATGACCCAGCGGCATGATCCGCACATGAACATTCGCTACCCCAAACCCTTGAGCGACGGCGACCGGATCGTCGTCACCGCCCCCAGTTCAGGTGTTGAAGCACCTCTGCACCCCCGGCTGGAACTGGCGCTGGCCCACCTCCGGGCGCAAGGCTTTGTGGTGGAAGAAGGCAGTTGCCTGCGCCAGGAAGTCCGCAGCGCCAGCGCGCCGGCGCCGCAGCGCGCGGCCGAACTGATGCAGCACCTGCTGCGCGACGACGTGGCGGCCATCATCCCGCCCTGGGGCGGCGAGCTGGCGATCGAACTGCTCGACTTGCTGGATTGGCCCGCCCTGGCCCACGCGCGCCCCAAGTGGCTGCTGGGCTACAGCGATACCAGCACCTGGATGCTGCCGATCACGCTGCGCCTGGGCTGGGCCACGGCGCACGGCCCCTGCTTGATGGACCTGGTGGCGGGTCAATCCGACCCGCTGACCCGCCAAGCGATGCAGGTGTTGGCCACCCCCACCGGTGGATCGGTGCAGCAGCACGCTTCCAGCCATTGGCAGCTGAAGTGGACCGACTTCGCCCTCGTCCCCGACACCACTTACCAACTGACCGAGGCGACCCGCTGGCGCAGCTTGAACGGCGCAAACGACGTGGCCTTTGCGGGCCGACTGGTCGGCGGTTGTCTGGACACCCTGATGCACCTGGCCGGCACCAGCCATGGCGATGTGGCGCGGTTCATGGCCGCCCATCGCCAGACCGGCACCGTGCTGTACCTGGAAAACGCGGGTCTTTCACCGACCGACTGGGTGCGCGCGCTGCACCGCCTGCGCTGGTCGGGTTGGCTTGACACCGCGCAAGGCCTGGCGGGCGTGATGATCGGCCGGTCGCTGGCGCCCGACACCACCCAGGCCAGCCAACTTCGTTATGAAGAAGCGCTGATGTCAACGCTGGGCGCGCTGGACTGCCCTGTGGTGGTGGACATGGACATCGGCCATCGGCCACCGCAGTTGGTGCTGATCAACGGCGCCCTGGCACACGTCAGCTTGCAGCCAAGCGGCGGCGGGCAGGTCAGGCAAGACTTCGTTTGACGCGCGCGCCCAAACGCGACAGTTCTTGATTGACGGCGTTGCGCTGGGTCCAGCCCTCGCGGTAGATCGGGTCCAGGTGCTGCTCGGCCACCTGGCGCACAAAAGTCAGACCCCGCTCCACGGCGGCTTGTGCAGCCGCGTCGTCGCCCTGCGCCTGAGTGGCCTGAGCCAGCGTCAACCAGACCTCTGCGGGCGTCACCTCCAGAGGCTGCACCGCCACCATCCAATCGCTGCTGCGCTCGGCCAAGCGTCGGCTCAGGCCGACCTCGCCCACGGCCAGCAGGCTTTGCGCCAGACGCACCTGAAGCGGCAGTGCGGCGCCTGGGTTGTTGGCCACCGAGGGCATGGCCAGCTGGGTTCGCAGCAGCTCCACGGCGTGCAGCGGCGGCATCGCGCGGGCCTTCAGCAGCCACAGCCGGCGCAGGGTGCGGCGATCGCCGCTGCGCAGCAGTTGTTCTTCGGCCGGAGCCAACAGCGCCAGCACGTCGGCGTGGTGCTGTGGCCCCTGGCTCAGCAAACCGCGCGCCCGCACGATGTCGATGAAAGCGCGGTCGTTGGGTTGGCTGATCAACAGCGCTGCGCTGTCCAGCGCTTCACGCGCCAAATTGAAGCGGCCCAGCTCCAGCCAAACCGCCGCTTGTTGCCGCAGCAGGTCTTCGGCCCGGAAGTGCTGCTGACCTTGCCCCAAAACACGGGCCCGCTCCAGGTGCTGAAGCGCTTCCCTGAACCGGCACAGGTTGCGCGCCACCGCACCCAGCGAAATGGCCAGCATCAGTTCGACCACACTGCCGCTGCCCGCCACGGCGCGGGCGGCGGCCAGCCGCTGTTCGCGGGCCAGCTCGACCTGACCACGCTCTTCCAGTGAAATGGCCAGGTTGTTCAGCACCCGCGCTCGCGTGGCCGGGTCGGTCTGGCGTTCGGCACTCTCTTGCAGACAGCCGATGGCTTCGGGGTGCAGGTCCTGCGCCTGCAACACCAGGCCCAGGTTGTTCAGCACGCCGGGCAGGTCGCCAGGCGCCTTGGGCGCCTGCTGTGCGGCGTCGTGCACACGGGCCAGGTGCAGGGCTGCTTCGAGCGACTGGCGCGCCTCGCCCAGCTGGCCCGCGCGGCGCAGCAGCACGCCTTGCAGGTTGAGCAAGTCGCTGCGGTCGGCAGCGCCGCCATCGGTGCCCAGCAGCTTCAGGGCTTGTTCCACGGCCAGGCCGGCCTGCGCGGTGTCGCCGCGCGTCAGCAGCATCTCGGCGCGCCGCCTTTCGGCACCAGCGCGCTGCTCACGCGTGCTGGCCAGCTCGGCCAGGCGGTCGATGGCCGCACTCAGATCGGCGCCCGTGGTGTGTTCACGCAGGGCCTGCACGGCCTTGGTCGCGGCGTCGAAGGCCAGCGCCCGCAGGCCGGCGGCCTGTTGCAGCTGCGCCAGCTGCAGCCACAGCCGACCGGCCTCGCGCCCGTCCAAGGCCTGCGAGGCCGCCTCGGCTGCCTGCTCCAGATGGTGTCTGGCGCTGTCGGGCCGACCGGCAGCCAGCCAGTGCCGGGCCAAGGTGGCCGGCGCCACACCGCCCGCCCGCTGCAGATGCCCTGCGATGTCACCGTGCAGCAGCCGCGCAATCGGTGCCGGCACGCTGGCCAGCGTGGCTTCGTAGAGCAGGTCGTGAACGAAGGCCTCTTCGCGCAAGACCTGGGCCGCTTCCAGCTCTTGCCAGGCGTCGGCCAGCGCCAGTGCCGATGCACCCAGGACCTGGGCCGCCAGTGCGGTGGAGAACTCGCTGCCGGCGACGGCGGCGCAGCGCGCCAGGGCCATGGCGCCCGGTGACAGCTGGGCCAGCCGGCGTTCGATCAGGTGCGTCACCGAAGCCGGCCGTGGCAGCAGCTCGTGTCCGAGGCCGGTACCCGGTTCCATCCACATCAGTTTCAGCGTTTCCAGCACAAACAGCGGATTGCCACCGGTGCGCAGTTTCAGCGCCGGGGCCAAGGCGGCACCGCTCAGCCCTGGCAACGCCAGGGAGTCCACCAGCTCGGCCAAAGCCGCCTCATCTAGAGGGCGCAGCACCACCGCGTGCAGCCGGGCCCGGCTGGCCAGCGCGTCGGCCAGGGCACGCAGGGGCGTGCCCGCATCGGCCGAGCGCCAGGCCAGCGCCCAATGCGGTCCACCCTCGCCGTCGTCGGCCAAGGCCAGGATCAACTCCACGCTGGCGCCGTCGGCAAAGTGCAGGTCGTCGAGCAGCAGGCCCGACACCCCTGGCTGCGCACGCAGCCGCCCGGCGACGTCGCGCTGCAGGCGCAAATGTTGATCGACGGCGCCGCCCAGCGCAGCCGAATCGGGGGCCGCCGTCAAGGACGCCGGCCCGGCGATGGCCAGCGACGTGGTGGTGGTGGTCTGGGCTTGCGAGACGGCGCGCAACAAGCGGGCCAGGGTGGCCCACGGCACCCCTTCGTCGCCCGGCCGCGCTGAGACGTGCAGCACACCCGGGTGCGCCTGCGCGAAGTCCTGCAGCAGGCGTGTTTTACCCATGCCCGCCTCGCCAGTCACCGCCACCACATGGCCGGCGCGCCAGCCTTGCTCAAACTGTTGCAGCTCAAGCTGGCGGCCGATCAGGCGCGGCGGGCGCAGCACCGCAACGGGCACGGTCCGCGGCGCCAGGGTGCGGGTGGTGCCACCCGCCAGGCTGGCGCTGGCGACCACGGTGGCGCGCAGCGACTGGGTCTCGCTGGCTGGCCCGACACCCAGCTCTTGATGCAGCACCCGCTGACAACGATCAAAAGCCCGCAATG
>JANMHH010000359.1:0-1648 GCA_031375065.1 Rubrivivax sp.
TTCCTGCTGGTCATCAACATCATCTACGTCTTCATCGACACCTTTGCCATCGTCGACGCCGCCACGTCGGGTGGCCCGGGCAAGGACACCGCCATCCTGGTCTACAAGGTTTATTTCGACGGCTTCAAGGCCATGGACCTGGGCGGCTCGGCCGCACAGTCGGTGGTCTTGATGGTCATCCTGGTGGCGCTGACGGTGGTGCAGTTCCGCTACGTCGAGAAGAAAGTGAACTATTGATGGTTGAGAACCGGCCCGTCGCAACCGTGCTGTCTCACCTGGTGATGGTGCTGGGGGTGCTGATCGTGGCCTTCCCGGTCTACATCACCTTCATTGCCAGCACGCAAACGGCTGAAGAGATCGTGCAGAACGTGCCGATGTCGCTGCTGCCGGGCAACAACATGCTGGAAAGCTACAAGCTGGCTTTGTTTGGCGGCCAAACTCAGTACGGCAGCAAGATCCCGTCGGTGGCACCGATGATGGCGGTGAGCCTGATCACCGCGCTGACCATTGCGCTGGGCAAGATCGCCATTTCTCTGCTGTCGGCATTTGCGGTGGTGTACTTCCGCTTCCCAGGCCGGACCATCGTCTTCTGGATGATCTTCGTCACGCTGATGCTGCCGGTTGAAGTGCGCATCCTGCCCACCTACAAGGTGGTCTCCGACCTGGGCATGCTCAACACCTACGCCGGCCTGACCGTGCCCTTGATTGCCAGCGCCACCGCTACCTTCTTGTTCCGCCAGTTTTTCCTGACCGTGCCTGACGAACTGGTGGAAGCGGCTCGCATCGACGGCGCCAGCCCGATGCGCTTTTTCTGGGACGTTTTGCTGCCGCTGTCGCGCACGTCGATTGCCGCGCTGTTTGTGATCCAGTTCATCTACGGCTGGAACCAGTACCTGTGGCCACTGTTGATGACCACCGACGAAGGCATGACGCCCGTGGTGCTGGGCATCAAGAAGATGATCTCAGGGGGCGACGCCGCCACCGAATGGAACGCCGTGATGGCCACCGCCATCTTGGCCATGATCCCGCCTGCGCTGGTGGTCATGCTGATGCAGAAGTGGTTCGTCAAGGGCCTGGTCGACACTGAAAAATAAGAGGCACAGATGGGCGCCATCGCACTGCGAAACGTTGAAAAGACCTACGGCTCGGGGCCGAAGGCGGTAAAGGTCATCCACGGCGTCAACGCGCAGATTCCCGACGGCGAGTTCATCGTCATCGTGGGCCCCAGCGGCTGCGGCAAGAGCACGCTGCTGCGCATGGTGGCCGGGCTGGAAGACATCACCGGTGGCGAGATCGATATCGGCGGGCGCGTGGTCAACCAGCTCGAACCCGCCGAGCGCGACATCGCCATGGTGTTCCAGAACTACGCGCTGTACCCGCACATGACGGTCTACGACAACATGGCCTACGGGCTGAAGATCGCCAAGGTGTCCAAGGCCGACATTGAAGTGCGGGTGCAAAAGGCGGCCAAGATCCTGGAGCTGGGCGGCCTGCTGGACCGCACGCCACGCCAGCTGTCGGGTGGGCAGCGCCAGCGTGTGGCCATGGGCCGCGCCATCGTTCGCCAACCGGCGGTGTTTCTGTTTGACGAACCGTTGTCCAACCTGGACGCCAAGCTGCGCGCACAAACCCGGCTCGAGATCCAGAA
>JANMHH010000409.1:0-11119 GCA_031375065.1 Rubrivivax sp.
GCAAGCCGAGCATGTACGCGTCCTGCTGACGCAGCGCTTCGGCATGAGCGTGGAACTGCTCGGCATGACGACCCGCGGCGACCAGATCCTCGACCGCAGCCTCTCCAAGGTCGGCGGCAAGGGGCTGTTCGTCAAGGAACTCGAAACGGCGCTGGAAGAAGGGCGTGCGCACCTGGCCGTGCATTCGCTCAAGGACGTGCCGATGGACCTGCCCGAAGGCTTCGAGCTGGCGGCAGTGTGGGAACGCGAGGACCCGCGCGACGCCTTTGTCTCCAACAGGTTCTCCCATGTCGACGAACTGCCGCGGGGCGCCGTGGTCGGCACGTCCAGCCTGCGCCGGGTGGTGCAGCTGATGGCGCGCCGGCCCGACCTGCAGATCGAGCCGCTGCGCGGCAACCTCGACACGCGGCTGCGCAAGCTCGACGAAGGCGGTTTCGACGCCATCGTGCTGGCGGCGGCCGGCCTCATGCGGCTGGGTCTGGCCGCGCGCATTCGCGCCCGTTTCGACCCCGAGCAGATGATTCCGGCCGCCGGGCAGGGCGCCTTGGGCATTGAGGTGCGTGAAGACAACACCGCGCTGCGCGAGCTGCTGACACAGACCATCCACGTGCCGACTTTCCTGTCGGCCCATGCGGAGCGCGCGGTGTCGCGCGGCCTGGGCGGCAGCTGCAGCATGCCCTTGGCGGCGCATGCGGTCTGGGTCGGCGACGAGCTGCAACTCGACGCGGCTTTGGGTGACGCTGCCGAGCCGTTGCGCCCGTTGTTGCGCGTGCAGGTCAAGGCACCCGTGGGCCACGAAGCGGCGGCCCATCAGCTGGGCGCCGAGGCCGTGCAGCGGCTGCAGGCGGCTGGCGCAGCGCACTACCTGCCCGCCGCTTGAATGCGCGCCGCATGAAAGCCGCCGGTGTGCCTCATCGGTGCCCCCTGAGCGCCGCCTGAAACTGCCGGTGGCCGGCTCCGTCATGCGACTGATCGTGACCCGCCCCGCCGCCCAGGCGCAGGCCTGGGTGCAAGCCCTGCAGGCGCTGAACGTGGACGCCCACGCCTTGCCCCTGTTGGGCATAGAAGCCGTCGCCGACACCACGCCGCTGCAGTCTGACTGGCGTGAATTGGCCCACCTGGCGCTGGTGATGTTTGTCAGCGCCAACGCGGTGCAGCACTTTTTTGCCTCGCGGCCGCAAGGCGTGCCATGGCCGCCAGACCTCGCCGCAGCCTCCACCGGGCCTGGCACCACCGCTGCGCTGCGCGGCGCCGGCGTGGCGCTGATCGAACAACCGGCGCTGCAGGAGGCCCAGTTCGACTCCGAAGCGCTGTGGCGCCAGCTGCGTGTGAAGCACTGGGTGGGCCGCCGGGTTCTGATCGTGCGTGGCGAAGAGGGGCGCAGTTGGCTGGCCGACACCTTGCGTGCGGCGGGCGCCGAGGTAACCCTGCGGGTGGCCTACCGGCGCGTGCCACCGCGCCCGAATGCGGCCGAGCAAACGCTGTTGCAGGCGGCGTTGGCGCACCCGGCTGACCACCGGTGGCTGTTCAGCAGCAGCGAAGCGGTGGGTCAGCTGCGATGCCTGGCGCCGCTTGCCGATTGGGGGCGGTCCAGCGCACTGGCCTCACACCCGCGCATCGCCCAAGCCGCCAGGGACATCGGTTTTGGCCAGGTTGACGTGGTGGCGCCCGACCCGCAGGCGGTGGCGCTCATGCTGGTGCAGGGCTGAGGTGATGGTCGTTTTCGAACCCTACAATTGACAGCTCCGTGACCGATACACCTGCCACCGCTGCGACCGCCCCAGCCGACCCCCCGGTAGCCGCGCTGCCCGTGGTGGTGGCCAACCCCTTGGGCCGATGGGTTGCTGTGGGCGCCGCGCTGTTGACCGCGCTGGCCACCGCAGCGGCGGTGCTGGCTTGGGGCGCCCAGCAGCGGGTCAAGGGACTGGAGGCTGAACTGGTCAAGCGCCAGACCGACAGCGGCAGCCAAGCCACCGAAGCGCGCACCCTGGCTCGGCAAGCCGAGCTGAGCAGCCGTGAGACGGCAGCCAAGCTGGCACTGTTGGAAGCGCGGGTGGCTGAAACGTCGTTGCAACGCACCCAGATCGAAGAACTCATCCAGTCGTTGGCGCGCTCGCGCGACGAAAACGTGCTGGCCGATGTCGACGCGGCCATCCGCGTGGCACTGCAGCAGTCGGCCATCACCGGCAGCGCCGACCCCTTGTTGTTGACCCTGAAGCAGGCCGAAGAGCGGCTGGCCCGCTTCAACCAGCCGCGCCTGGAACGGGTGCGCCGGGCGGTGGCGCAAGACCTGGAGCGCACACGCACAACGGCCGTCACCGACATCACGGTGTTGACCATCCGCCTGGATGAAGTGATACGGCAAGTGGATGAACTGCCCTTGATGTCCACGGCAGAGCGCCATGCGGTCCCCAAGCCCTCTGCGCCTTCTTCGCTCGCCGCGCCCGCTGCGCCCGCCGCGTCGTCTGCCGGTGGGGTTGTTGCATCCACCGCCGTCAGACAAGACACCGCCATCGGATCGGCCAGTGCGTGGGTGCGCGGCCATACCGAACACTGGGGTCAGGTGGGCGGCTACCTGTGGAACGAGGTCAAGTCGCTGGTCCGGGTGACGCGCATCGACAACCCCGAGGCCATGCTGGTCGCGCCCGAGCAGGCTTTCTTCCTGCGCGAAAATCTCAAACTGCGGCTGCTGAATGCGCGGTTGGCTTTGCTGTCGCGCCAGTTCGATACCGCCCAGACCGACTTGCGCGACGCGCAGGCCGCGCTGGACCGCTACTTCGACCGCTCCGCACGCCGTGTGGCGGCGGCCAGTGATTTGATCAAACTGGTTTCATCGCAGGCCCGCCTGGTCAACGTGCCGCGCCCCGACGCCACCCTGGCGGCCATCGCCACGGCCGCGGCCGGCCGTTGACCGTCGCCCCCCGGCCGACATCCTTCATGCGCGGCGTCATCTGGCTGGTCTTGCTCTTTGTGGTGGCGGTGGTGGCGGCCACCACGCTGGGCAGCAACGACGGTTTGGTCAGCATCTATTGGGGCGGCTGGCGCACCGACCTGTCGCTCAACCTCTTTGTGATTCTGGTGGCGGGGGCCTGCACGGCGTTTGTGATGGCGGCACAGGCCATCAACGCCATGGTCAGCTTGCCACGCCGGGCCGGGCAATGGCGTGCGCTGCGCCGTGAGCGTGCTGCCCAGGCCGCGCTGCAAGAGGCCTTGACCGAGTACTTCAGCGGCCGCTACGGGCGGGCTCGCAAAGCCGCCGATCAAGCCTTGGCCCTGCAACCGGACTCGCCTGCGCTGGCCGAAGACCGGCGCTTCACGCAATTGGCCCATCTGCTGGCCGCCGGCAGCCTGCATCGCCTGCAAGACCGCAAGCGACGCGATCAAAGCTGGCATGGCGCGCTGAACAAGCAGCAGGGTGCGGCCGATGAAGCGGCGCGCTTGTTGGCTGCCGAGTGGGCCTTGGACGACCGCGACGGCACCCGCGCCCTGGAAATGCTGGACGCCTTGCCGCCCGGCGCCGCCCGTCGCACGCAGGCCCTGCGCCTTCGCCTGCAGGCCACGCGCCTGGCCCGGCAGCCGATGGAGTCGCTGCGCACGGCGCGCCTGCTGTCCCATCACCAGGCGTTTTCACCGGTGGTGGCGCAAAGCCTGCTTCGATCGTTGGCGGCCGACACGTTGGAGACCGCACACGACCCCGACCAACTGCGCCGGCTGTGGTCGCAGTTCGACGCCGCCGACCGCCGCGACACCCACGTCGTCTGCCGGGCGGCTCAGCGTGCGGCCGTGCTCGGTGTGCCCGAAGATGGGCGCCAGTGGCTGCGGCCGTTGTGGGAACGCCTGTCGGAACTGCCGCGTGAAGAACGCGAGTCGGTGGCCCTGACCCTGGTTGATATCTGCACCGGCATCGGCAGCGATTGGCTGCCCCGCCTCGAGAGCGCAGCCCAGGCCTTTGGCCATGAAAGTGCGGTGGTGGCCGCCGTGGGCATGTGCTTTGCCGAACGTCAGCTGTGGGGCAAGGCCCGTGTGCTGCTCGAACAGGCGGCCGCGTCACCGACGCTGCCCGCGCGCACCCGGCGGGCGGCCTGGCGCCAATTGGCACGACTGGCTCGCCAGGAGGCTGATGCTGCACGTGCAGCCTTGTGCGATCAGGCGGCGGCGGCCATCGACTGAGTGACAGTCAGCGATCGGGGCTGTCTCAAGTGCCTGTGAGCGGCAGCGCCGTGGCGGTGCGGTTTGCTCAAAAACTGGTGCTACACTAGCAGGCTACGTGCGGCTGTAGCTCAGCTGGATAGAGTACTTGGCTACGAACCAAGGGGTCGTGGGTTCGATTCCTGCCAGCCGCACCAGAAAAACAAAAAATGATTCAACGGTCCAGAGATTTCGATCTTTGGGCCGTTTTTTCTTCCTGCTCGACTTCCAAACGTGTGCCGCCGCAGCGGCCACGGGTGTGGGGTTGGCACACCCGTCCGGCCACTCAAGACAGCAGTTCTGCCAGCGCGCGGGCTACCACCTTGGTGGCGCGCCGCAGGTCTTCCAGATCGATGTGTTCATCGGCACGCTTGGCGTTGCTCTCCAGCACGGTGCGCGGGCCGCAGCCGTACAGCACAGCCGGGATGCCCTGCTCGCAGAAGAGTCGCGCATCGGTGTACAGCGGTGTGCCGGATGCTTCGATCGGCTCGCCGAACACCGCCGTGGCGTGCTCGCACAGCGCCTTCACCAGCGGCTGATTGCCGGGCAGGGGTTTGAGCGCGTTGGCCAGCAGCAGCCGCTTCACATCGACGGTGATGCCAGCTGAATCGGCGACGGCGCCTGCGATCACGCGCCGCAGGGTCGCCTCCACTTCCGACGGGGTCTCTTCGGGGATCATGCGGCGGTCCAGCTTGAGCACCACCTTGCCAGGAATCACGTTGGTGTTGGTGCCACCTTCGATGAGGCCCACGTTCAGGTATGGATGCGTGATGCCCTTGACTTGGCTGGTGACTTGTTTGTACAGCGTGTTCTGGTGGTACAGCGCATTCAGGATCTGGGTGGCGGCCTGAAGCGCGTCGACGCCAGTGTCCGGCACCGCGGCATGGCCCATCTTGCCGTGCACGGTGACTTCCATCTGCAGGCAGCCGTTGTGGCCGGTCACCACCTGGTAGCTGAAGCCGGCAGCGATCAGCAGGTCGGGCTTGATATACCCTTGGCTCAGCAGCCAGCCCGGGCCCAGTTCGCCGCCGAACTCTTCGTCGTAGGTGAAGTACAACTCCACGCTGCCTTTGAGCGGCGCCTTCAGCGACTCGAGCGCGCGTGTCGCGAAGGTGAAGGTGGCGAAGTCGCACTTGCTCACCGCAGCTGCACGGCCGTAGAGTTTGCCGTCCACCACCTCGCCGCCGTAGGGGTCGTGCGACCAGCCTTCGCCAGGCGGCACCACGTCGCCATGGGCGTTCATGCCGACAATGCGGCCGGCGCCATATGGACGCCGCACGATCAGGTTGGTCAGCGTTTCCAGGCCTGCAGCCTTCACCGCGGCCTCGGGGACCGCATGGCGCTCGGCCTCGAAGCCGAAGGCCTTCAGCAGCTCAGCCGTGCGTTGGGCGTGTGGCGTGTTGTTCCCGGGCGGGGTGTCGGTGGGCACGCGCACCAGTTCTTGCAGGAAACGAACCTCTTCATCAAAGTGGCTGTCAATCCAGGCGTCAAGGGCGGCATGCTGAGAGGTCTTCATCATGGATGTTTCGTGGCAAGTTGATCGAGCAGGTTCTGGAAGGCCTGCACGCAGAGTTCGGTGTCGTCGTTGGTGATCGACTCCAGCGGGTTGTGGCTGATGCCGGCATTGAGTCCGCGCATGAACAACATCGCTTGGGGCATGATTTCATGCAGCTTCATCGCGTCGTGGCCGGCACCGCTGGGCATGCGGTGCAGTGGCAGGCCCAGCGCGGCAACAGCGCGTTCCCACTGCAATTGCCAGGGCGCTGATGACGGCGCAGCTGCGGCGCGCACCGTCTCCTCGAGCTTGAAGTGCAGGCCGCGCCGTTCGCAGATGCGCTTGAGCTCATCCCGCACATCGCTGGCGCAGGCGTCGCGCACCTCGTTGGTGGTGGCGCGGATGTCCAGGCTGAATTTGCAGCGGCCCGGCACGACGTTGATCGAACCGTTGGGCACTTCCAGCATGCCCACGGTGCCCACCAGATGCGGCACCGCGGCAGCCCGCTTCTCGACGAACAGCAGCAACTCGGCTGCTCCGGCCGCCGCGTCGCGACGCCGGTCCATCGGCGTGGTGCCCGCATGGCTGGCCATGCCAACGATCTCGCCGACGTAGCGCACACTGCCGTTGATCGAGGTCACGATGCCCAGCGGCAGGTCGATCTCGTTCAACACGGGCCCCTGTTCGATGTGCACTTCGACGAACCCGAGGTACTTCGACGCGTCACGTGTCAGCTTCGGGATGTCGTCGATGCACAGGCCGGCGTGCACCATCGCCTCGCGCATCGAGATGCCGTCGGCGTCCTTCTGGTCGAGCCAGGCCATGTCGAAGTGGCCGGTCAGCGCGCCTGAGCCCAGGAACACGGCCTTGTAGCGCTGGCCCTCCTCTTCGGCGAAGCCCACCACCTCGAAGCCAAAGGGCAGGCGACGGCCTTGCTTGTGCAGCTCGCGCACGCAGACCATCGGCACCAGGATGCCCAGCCGCCCGTCGAATTTGCCGCCGTTGCGCACGGTGTCGTAGTGGCTGCCAGTCAACAGGCGTTTGGCGGACCGGTCGGCGCCATGGTAGATGCCGACCACGTTACCCACCGCGTCGATCGCGACCTCGTCGAAACCGCAGTCCGACTTCATCCAATGCGCCAGCCTTTGGGCACAGGCCCGGTGCGCATCGGTGAGGTAAGTGACCGTCAGTTCGCCGCGCTCGGCATAGCCGGGGTCGCTGTGCGTGGAAAGCCGTTCCGCCCAGTCCCACACCTGGTTTCCGAGCGCTGGCACATGGCCGAATTTGTCGTTGAGGCGAATCTCGGCGATGCGATGGATGTTGCGCAGGCACTCGGCCAGCTCGAAGTCCGGGTGGTTGTCCAGGCGCCGCTCGAAGGTGGAGATGATCTCGGACTTGGTCAAACCCAGGCCACGCGGCCCACGCACGGCCAGGATGAAAGGGAAGCCGAACTTGGCGTTGTAGTCGGCGTTGAGCTGTTGGATCTTGGCGAACTCAGCGGGCGTGCAGTCGGTCAGGCCGGCCTTGCTCTGCTCGTTGGTGGATTCGGCGGTCAGCGTCTTGCCCACCATCGCCTTGCCGGCCAGTTCCGGGTGGGCGCGGATCAGGCCCAGTTGCCGTTCGCGGTCGGCTTCACGCACCACCTGGGCCAGTGACAGCTTCAGCTGCACCAGGCTGGCAAAGGGGCGCAGCAAGGCCCCGCGTTCGGCAATCCAGGGGGAATGTTCGTAGGTGCCATCCAGCAACTCCACGAACTGCGCCACGCTGGCGGTGTTGATCTGTTCAAGTTTGAGGTTCACGGCTTCACTCCCAGACAAAGGCGGTGGCGGCGTCGAAAGGGAACCGGGCCTTCCAATGCCGCGCAATATCGATGCGTCGGGTCACCCACACACGGTCGTGGCCCTGCACATGGTCCAGGAAGCGCTGCAGGGCACGCATGCGGCCGGGCCGGCCCAGGATGCGGCAATGCATGCCGATGCTCATCATCGACGGGCGTTCATCGCCTTCCGCGTAATGCACGTCAAAGGCGTCGCGCAGGTACTGGAAAAACTCGTCACCGTGCGAATAGCCCTGCGGCAGCGCAAAGCGCATGTCGTTGGCGTCCAGCGTGTAGGGCACCACCAGGTGAGGCGCCAGCGCACCGTCGCTCTTGCGCACCTGCAGCCAGAAGGGCAGGTCGTCCCCGTAACAGTCGCTGTCGTACTCGAAGCCACCGAAGTCTGCGACCAGGCGGCGGGTGTTCGGGCTGTCGCGCCCCGTGTACCAGCCCAACGGACGCTCGCCGGTGAGTGCCTGGATGCGGTGCATGGCCTGGGCCATGTGATCGCGTTCGGTGGCCTCGTCGACGTTCTGGTAGCTGATCCAGCGCCAGCCGTGGCAGGCGATCTCGTGGCCCAGTTCCTGGAAGGCAGCGGTCACCTCCGGGCAGCGCTCCAGCGCCATGCCGACGCCAAACACCGTCAAAGGCAGTTGCCGACGTTCGAATTCGCGCAGGATGCGCCAGACGCCAACGCGTGCGCCGTACTCATAAATGCCTTCCATGCTGAGATGGCGGTCGGCAAAGGCAGGCGGATTGAACATCTCGGAAAGGAACTGCTCGCTGCCGGCGTCGCCATGCAAGACAGAGTTCTCCCCGCCTTCTTCGTAGTTCAGAACGAACTGCACCGCCACGCGGGCCTTGCCCGGCCATTCGGCCACGGGAGGATTGCGGCCGTACCCGCGCAGATCACGGGGATATCGCTGGCTCAGGATGTTGGTATCGGACATGACAAATCAGCCTTGGGGCCGCAAAGCGGCGGACAGGTCAACCGTGTGCGGGTCGAGGCGCAGGTTCTGCTCGACGGCCGAAATGTGGTGCTCCATGAGTTTCGCGGCCTGGCGCGCATCGCGCTTCTCGAGCGCGTCCACGATGCGGACATGCTCTTCCAGCGAGTGCTCGGCGGAATGTGAAGACTGGTACATCAGTGCAATCAGCGAGGAGCGGCTGAGCAGATCCACCAGCAACTGCGCCAGCACTTCGTTGCCAAGCATGCGGGCCAGCACCGCATGAAAGTCTGCCAGCAGGCGGGTTCGGCCAGCCACATCGGTGCGGGCGATGGCCGCCGCTTCGTCGCGCAGGTGTGTGCGCAGTTCGGCAATCTGGCGATCGGTGATGCGAGCGCAGAGCTGCCGCATCAACGCGCTTTCGAGCATCCCGCGCACTTCGAAGACCTGGCGGGCTTCGTCCACACTGGGCATGGCCACGAACGCGCCGCGTGCCGGCTCCAGCGTGACCAGGCGATCTCGACTGAGTTGATTCAAGGCCTGACGCACCAACGTGCGCGACACCTCGAAGATGTCGGCAAGCTTCTGCTCGGACAGCTTGGTCCCGGGCATGAGGCGGCGCTCGACAATGGCTGTGGTGATCGACTCGACGATGCGTTCGGTCGCGCCTGCCGGTGCAGGCCGATTGGGCATTGCCGTCGGGACAATCTTGAGTGGGGTTCGATGGGTGGCCACGGGTTCAGGTTGCCTCATGTGGTCGATGTGTGCTGTAGTGTATACACTTTACGACCGAATTCAAGAGCAGTTCTTCAGTCCGCCCCGGCGCTCGGACGAGATGACGCCTGAAGCCACTCACCCCTGCATCTTCAAAGGAAATCTGTGGGACACCTCAGCACCCATGTTCTCGCCACCATGAACGGCTGCCCAGCAGCCGGAATGCACGTCGAGTTGCCGGTTGCCGGAGCCTGCCTTCATCGATGACGTGCTACTTGACTTCGGCATTGCCGATGCCGGCGGCCGCTACCACCTGCCCCTGTTGGTTTCACCTTGGGCCTATTCCACTTATCGGGGGTCGTGAGGCGAGGCCGCAGCGAACTGCCGCGGACCCGAAACTCAGCCTGCAACTTGCAGGCTTGCAGCGATCACGGGTTATCCCGTGTTCACAACTGAGTGAAAAATTGCATACACTTTTGACACGTCGCCGCGGCGCCCCTCCAAAACCTTGAAAAAGGCGCAGCGGGTTTGCGACGGATGCTTCTCACAGAGCCCGCTGTGGTGAGAGGAAAGCAGGTCGAGTTCGGCCGGTTTTCCCGACACCATTGGAGGCCCCTCGTGGACCCGTACCTGCTTGACACGGTGAACATGCTGCTGCGCTGGGCGCACATCGTCACCGGCATCGCTTGGATCGGCGCATCGTTTTACTTCGTCTCGCTCGACAACAGCCTGACGCCGCCCCAAGACAAGAAGGACGTCGACAAGGGCGTGGGCGGCGAGCAGTGGGGCGTGCATGGCGGCGGCTTCTACCACCACCAGAAGTACCCGGTCTCGCCCGGCTACGTGCCCGACCAGCTGCACTGGTCGATGTGGGAAAGCTACTCCACGTGGCTGACGGGCTTTGCGCTGTTCACGGTGATGTACCTGTTCAACGCCAGCACGTTTCTGATCGACAAGAGCCTGTTCGACTGGTCACCTGCCGCCGCCATCACGACGGCCCTGGGCTTCCTGGTTGCGTTCTGGGTGCTGTACGACCTGATCTGCCGCACCCTGGGTCGCGGCAAGCATGGCGACCTGATCGTCGGCGGCTGCGTATTCGTGTTGATCGTGTTCGCCGCCTGGTTGTCGTGCCTCCTGTTTGCTGGCAGGGCGGCATTCCTGCTGGTGGGCGCCATGGTCGCTACGACCATGAGTGGCAACGTCTTCTTCTGGATCATTCCCGGGCAGCGCACAGTGGTGGCCGCCATCAAGGCTGGCCAGCCGGTGGACCCCGTGCATGGCCAGCGCGGCAAGCAGCGCAGCGTGCACAACACCTTCTTCACGCTGCCCGTGCTGTTCTCCATGATGAGCAACCACTACGGGTTCACCTATACCGCCGAATACAACTGGGCGGTGCTGGTGGCGATCATGACCGCCGGTGCGCTGATCCGTTTGTCGTTTGCGCTGCGCCACAAGGCCTTGGCCTTTGGAAAGCCCGTGCCTTGGCATTTCGCCGTCATCGGCACCGCGCTTCTGCTCGGCACGCTGTGGGTCATCCGCCCAGCCCCACAGCCCGCGGCGCCAGCTGGCGCAGCTGCTGCGCCCGCCAGGTTTGCAGACGTGCAGGCGGTGATGGCTCAGCGTTGCGTGATGTGCCACGGTGTTGCGCTGCAGAGCAAGAACGTTCGCCTTGACACACCTGACGAACTCTCAAAGCACGCCCAAGCGGCTTACCAGCAGGTGGTGGTTCTCAAGCTCATGCCGATGAACAACGCCACCCAGATGACCGAGGACGAACGTGCGCTCATCCAGTGCTGGTTCGAGTCGGGCGCGCTGAAGAACTGAGCCCCCCGCGCCGAGGTCACTCGGTGCCCATTGACCCACCCACACCTTGAGTGAGGAGACAACGATGACGACGATGACGACTGTCCACCCTGTGGACGAGAGACTGCCCACCGGTCGCTTGACGACCCTGGGCCT
>JANMHH010000432.1:0-9117 GCA_031375065.1 Rubrivivax sp.
GAGGAGGGACCGGCGAAGCCGGTCCCGGGGGACATGAGCGGAGCCCGGTACCCGTTGGCCTCGTCTCGCCACAGACCGTGGCGCGCTTGATCGCGGCAGGTCGGATGGGTGAGTTCAGCTCCAAGAGCTGAGCGACTGCAAAGCGCCGCAAGCTTCCTTCAGCGCGTGGCGCGCACGTGCTCCATCGGATCCAGCAGTTCACCGCGCAGCAGGTGCAGCGGGGCGCGCCAGTAGAGCATCACGTCGTGGAAGGGGTCGGTCAGGATCTTGGTGGCCCAGGCCAGGCCGGCCATCGGGCCCTGCAGGAAAAACAGGTGGATGGTGCGGAACAACAGCCCCACCACACCCAGCGCCAGCCAGGCCATGCCCACGTCGCGCAGCCAAGCCTGGGTGGTGGTGGCGGGTTCGATCAATCCGGCCAGCGACGGCGCCAGCCACAGCGCCAGCGGCACCAGCACCCACACGGCCAGCAGCACCACCTTGCGGTTCAGGTTGTAGCCCACCTTGATGGCTTCCTTGTGTTCGAAGGTGGCCTGGTTGACGTGGTCGTAGCCCTTGGGCTCGAAGAAGAAGTGGCCGGCCTGTCGGGTGGTCATCGAAACGCCCCAGGCGATCAGGGCCGCCAGCGCGGGGTCGAAGAAGATCACCCCGTAGGCCACCAGAAAGCTGACGGCGCTGACAAAGTGCAGCGCCTGGTTGATGTAGCTCTGGTGGTAGTAGCGGTGGTCGTCCCAGCGCTGGATCTTGAGGGTTTGCAAAAAGGCATTCACGTGACGGAGCTCCTTGGCTTGGGCTGGGAAATCGCGGATGTGCGACACCAGCGTGACGGCATCCTGACGGCGGTTGGTGAACGTGCCGTGACGGTTTGATGTCGGTTTGATGCCGCTCTGATGCCGGCTCGATGGGTGCACACCCTTGTCATCGATTTGTTGCACAGCGCAAGCAAGATGCCGCCATGGACTACACCGCCAGCGTGGACATCGAGGTCGACAACTTTTTGCCCGCCCGCCGCTCGCTGCGCGTGGCGGTGGTGACCGAAACCTATCCGCCCGAAGTCAACGGCGTGGCCGCCACCATCGCACGCGCGGTGCAGGGCCTGCGCGAACGTGGGCATGAACTGCAGCTGGTGCGGCCGCGCCAGGACCCGCATGAGGCCGCAGCGCAGGACGAGCGCTTTGCCGAAGTGTTGCTGCGCGGCCTGCCCATACCGCGTTACCCGCAGTTGAAGATGGGGCTGCCCTCCAAACGGGCGCTGTTGCGGCATTGGTCCAGCCAGCGGCCCGACGTGGTGCACCTGGTCACCGAAGGCCCCTTGGGCTGGTCGGCGCTGCAGGCCGCCACCCAGCTGAAACTGCCGGTGGTGAGCGACTTCCGCACCAACTTCCACGCCTACAGCCAGCACTACGGCATCGCTTGGCTGCGCAATCCGATCATGTCTTACCTGCGCAAATTTCATAACCGCACGCTGTGCACCATGGTGCCCACCGAAGGCCTGCGCGGTGAGCTGATGAGCACCGGCTTCAAGTCGCTGCGTGTGGTCTCGCGTGGGGTCGACACGGCGATGTTTGATCCCGCGCGGCGCAGTGAAGCCTTGCGCCAGCAGTGGGGCGCGGGTCCGCAAGACATGGTGGTGCTGTGCGTGGGCCGGCTGGCCGCCGAAAAAAACCTGGACGTTCTGCTGCAGGCCTTCCAGGGCATGCAGGCTTCCGACCCCCGCGCCAAACTGGTGTTGGTGGGTGATGGCCCCGAACGCCATGCGCTGCAGCAACGCTGCCCGTCGGCCGTCTTCGCTGGCCTGCGCCGCGGTGAAGACCTGGGCGCGCACTACGCGTCGGCCGACCTCTTTCTGTTTCCCAGCGTGACCGAGACCTTTGGCAACGTGTTGCCCGAGGCCATGGCCAGCGGTCTGGCCGTGGTGGCCTTTGACTACGCCGCGGCGCATCAGGTGGTGCGCCACGGCGACAGTGGTTTGCTGGTGCCCTTTGCCGACGCTGCCGCCTTTTGCGCAGCGGCACAGCGCTTGGCCGGACAGACCGGCTGGGTGCGCACCATGGGTCAGCAGGCGCGCGCGAAAGCCTGCGAAATGGACTGGGGCCGCATCGTCGAGCAGATCGAAACGGTCTACGTCACGGCCATGTCGCACAACACGGTCACGACCCACTCTGTTTTGCGGCCGGCGATGCCGCTGGTGTGAACCGAGTCCGCCACCACAGTGCGGCCATGAACAGCCCGACCATCACACCCAGCCCCGACATCAGCGTGCTCACCGGCAGCCCAGCACCCAGCAGCGCGGCGTAGACCGCCAGCATCACCAGCACACTGGTGTTTTCGTTGAAGTTCTGCACGGCGATGGATCGGCCGGCCGTCAACAGCTGGTGACCCCGGTGCTGCAGCAAGGCATTCAGTGGCACCACCAGCGCGCCACCCAGTGCGCCCACCAACACCAGCGCCGGCAGCGCCATCCACCAGTGGCTGGCCTGGGCGGCCAGTGGCACCAGGGCACCCATCCAGATGCCCAAGGGGATCACCTTCGCCGCTTGATGCAAGGACACCCAGCGCCCGGCCAGGGTGGCGCCGGTGACGATGCCCACGGCTACCGCCGCTTGCAGGTAAGCACCCTGGCTCAGCGGCAAACCCAGCACATCGGTGGCCCAGCGCAGAACGGCAAACTGCAGCACGGCCGCTGCGCCCCAGAACAGCGTGGTGACGGCCATCGACAGTGCGCCCTGGGGGTCGGCCCACAGGCGGACTTGAGCGCGCCAAAAGACGCGCAGCAGGTCCTGCGGTCGCCGGCCTTGCGGGGCGTAGCGCGCGCCGCTGTCGGGGATCTGCAGGTTGAGCGCGGCGGCCAAGGCGTACAGGCCCAGCAACAGCAGCAAGGCCTGCGCTGTGGGCGCCTGTGTGGTCCAGTCCGCCATGCTGCTGCCCAGCCAGGGGCTGATCAAGAAGCCGCCCAGGGCCGTGCCAAAGACCACCGCGCAGACCGTGCTGACCTCGATCCAGGCGTTGGCCGAAACCAACCTTTCAGGCGGCAGCAACTCGGTCACCAAGCCATATTTGGCGGGCGCGTAAGCCGCCGCACCGACGCCCACCACGGCCAGCGCCAACAAGGGATTGAGCCCCGCCAGCAGGGCCAGCAAGCCCAGCACCTTGAGCGCGTTCATGGCCATCATCAGGCGGCCCTTGGGCACAGCGTCGGCCAGTGCGCCCACAAAGGGTGCCAGCACCACATAGGCCACTGTGAAGCTGAACTTCAACATCGGCGCCAACCAGCCGGGTAGGCTGCGTTCCAACAGCAGCGCGATGCACACGATGAGCAGTGCGTTGTCGGCCAGTGCGGAGAAGAACTGGGCGGCGATCAGTACCCGAAAGCCGCGCGTGTGGGTGGAGTGGGGGTGGTTGGCGTGCAAGTGGCGGCCGCGGGTTGGCGGTCAGCAACTTGCGCCGCGCCGGTCTTCTCAGATAACCAATCATTGAAGCCGCTCCGTGTGACAGCGTGATGAGCGTTCGCCGTTCAGCCCGCTGTGATCAAGCCAGCAGCAGGGGCAGGACTTGTGCCGCCGTGCCGGCCAGCAACTGGTGCGCTTCTTCGTCAATCTCGCTGAAGTTGGGGTTGACGACGATCACCCGGGAGCCGGCGCGCCGGGCTCGTCCAACCAACCCGGCGGCGGGCCAGACGGCGCCGGAGGTGCCCACCACCAGCAACGCGGTGCAGGCGGTGACCGCGGCTTCGGCGGCGTTGATGGCGCGCAGTGGCAAAGGCTCGCCAAACCAGACCACACCCGGGCGCAACAGGTTGCCGCAGTCGGCGCAGCGCGGCGGCCGCGCTGCTTGCGCCCACTGCGGATCGCAGACGTTGCCACCGCGGGCGTGGCGTGCGCAGGTGTCGAGCCAGCGGTCTTCCAGGATGTCGCCATGCAGTTGAATGGCATCCACGTTGCCGGCCCGTTGGTGCAGGTCGTCGACGTTTTGGGTGATCAAGGTCAAGACGCCAGGCTGGCGCAGCGCGAAGTGGGCCAAGGCCAGGTGGCCGGCGTTGGGCTGGGCTTGCTGCACACCGGCGCGGCGCTCGGCGTACCAGTCCCAGACCCGCTGCGGGTTGGCGCGAAAGCCGTCTTCGCTGGCCAGTTCCATCGGGTCGAAGCGGGCCCAGTAGCCCGGCTGGCCGCCGGGCCGCCCCAAGGCCAGCCGCTCCCCCTGGGGGATCAGCGCCGAAGGCGCTGTAGGGGCTGGATCTCTCGCGTCACGAAAGGTCGCGATGCCGCTCTCGGCGCTCATGCCCGCGCCGGTCAGCACGCACAAGCCGCCGCGCTGTGCCAGCGCGGGCGCCAGCAGCGTGCGGGCGGCCTGCAGTTCAGTCGCTGAAACGGCCACCGGTCAATCGCTGAAACGGCCACCGCCGTGGGCCTGCTGCAACACCACCGCAGCTGGCTCGAAGCGCGGGCCGAACCGGACCGCCAACTCACGCGATCGCTTGACGAAGGTCGCCGCGCCCATCGCGTTGATGAACTGCAGCGCACCGCCCTGGAATGGCGCAAAGCCCCAGCCGAAGATGCTGCCGATGTTGCCGTCGGCCACCGAACGCAGCACCTTCTCCTGGTAACAGCGCGCGGCCTCGTTGGCCTGCGCAAACATCAGGCGGTCGATCAGCTCTTGCTGGGCCGGCTGTTGCGCGGCCACGGGGAACAGCTGTTTCAGTTCGGGCCACAGCACCTTGCCCTCTTCGGACCAGTCGTAAAAGCCCTTGCCCACCTTCTTGCCGATGCGACCCAGCTCGCACAGCTGTCGCACCACCGGCATGCCCGGGTGCTCGGCGTACGGTTTGCCTTCGGCGGCCAGGTCCTTCTTCGTCTGGTCGGCCACGTGCAAGCCCAGCGACAGCGACACCTCGTCCTGCAGTGCCAGCGGCGGCATCGGCATGCCAGCCTGCAGGCCTGCCACTTCGATGCTGCGCGGGTGCACACCTTCCTTGAGCATGCAGATGCCTTCCATCACATAGGTGCCAAACACGCGGCTGGTGTAGAAGCCGCGGCTGTCGTTGACGACGATCGGTGTCTTGCCGATCTGCAGCACGTAGTCAAAGGCGCGCGCCAGCGTGGTGTTGTCGGTGGCCTGGCCGACGATGATTTCTACCAGCGGCATCTTGTCCACCGGACTGAAGAAATGCAGGCCGATGAACTGCGCCGGGCGCGCGCTGGCCTGGGCCAGGCCGGTGATGGGCAGCGTGCTGGTGTTGGATGCAAAGACGGCAGAGGTCGCCAACTGGGCTTCGGCTTGGCGGGTTACGTCGGCCTTGATGCTGCGGTCCTCGAACACCGCCTCGATCACCAGGTCACATCCTTGCAGCGCGGCGTAGTCGGTGGTGGGCGTGATGCGGGCCAACAGCGCGTCACGCTTCTCGGCCGTGCTGCGGCCCTTCTTCACCGCCTTGTCCAGCAAGCCTTGCGAGTAGGCCTTGCCGCGCTCGGCCGCTTCCAGGCTGGTGTCGAGCAACACCACGTCGATGCCGACCTTGGCCGACACATAGGCGATGCCCGCACCCATCATGCCGGCGCCCAGGATGCCCAGCTTCTTGACTTGGCTGGCTGCCACGCCACTGGGGCGGGATGCCCCCTTCTTGATGGCGTTCAGCTGATACCACAGCGTGTTGATGATGTTCTTGGACTCCTGCGACATCACGCAGGCAGCGAAGTAGCGGCTTTCGACCACGCTGGCCGAGTCGAAGTCCATCAGCCCGCCTTCAAACACGCTGCTCATGATGTGCTGCACGGCGGGGTAGTTGCCGTAGCTCTTGCTCGAAGCCACCGAAGGTGCCACCGACCACAGCTGCGCGATGGCGGGGCTTTTGCTGTCACCGCCGGGGAACTTGAACTTGGGCACGTCCCAGGGCTGCTTGGCCTTGGGGTTGGCCAGCACCCAGGCTCTGGCCTGGGCCATCAGGTCGTCACGGTCTTGGGCCAGGCCGGTCAGCAGGCCCATGGCTTGGGCCTTGGACGGGCTGATGTCGCCGCCCTCGCCACAAATCTGCAAGGCCGCCTGGATGCCCACCAGGCGCGGCAGGCGCACGGTGCCGCCGCCGCCAGGCAGCAGGCCCAGCTTGACCTCGGGCTGACCGATCTTCAGGCGCGGGTCGTCGATGGCAAAACGGGCGTGGCAGCCCAGCGCCAGTTCCAGGCCGCCGCCCAGCGCGTGGCCGTTGATGGCGGCCACCACCGGCTTGCCCTGCAGCTCCATCTGGCGCAGCACCTTCTTCATGGCCATGCTGGCATCGAAAGGCTCTTCGGGCGTGGTCCATTTGGACATGCGGTCCAGGTCACCCCCGGCGCAGAAGTCGGCCTTGGCCGAGGTCAGGATCAGGCCCTTGACGGCCGGGTCTGCCAGGCGTGCCACCGCGGCGGCAATGCCTTCCATCAGCACGTCGCCCACCACGTTCATGGGGCGGCCGGGCAGGTCCATCGTGGCGACGAGGATGCCGTCGTCGCCCAGGGTCAGGGTCACAGCGTTGCTCATGTTCAAACCCGCTCAATGATGGTGGCGATGCCCATGCCACCGCCCACGCACAGCGTGGCGCAGCCGGTGCTGAGGTTGCGGCGCTCCAGCTCGTCGAGCAGGGTGCCCAAGATGATGCAACCCGTGGCGCCCAGCGGGTGGCCCATCGCGATGGCCCCGCCGTTGACGTTGACGCGGTCGAGCGACACGCCCAGGTCGCGCGCCGTTTTCATCGGTACCACGGCAAAGGCTTCGTTGATCTCCCACAGGTCGATGTCACTGGCCTGCATGCCGGCCTTGGCCAGCGCCTTGCGGCAGGCCGGCGTGGGGCCGGTGAGCATGATGGTGGGCTCGCTGCCGATCACGGCGGCGGCGCGGATGCGGGCGCGCGGCTTCAAACCGGCTTTGGCGCCGCCTTCGGCACTGCCCATCAGCATCAGCGCCGCGCCGTCGACGATGCCGCTGCTGTTGCCGGCGTGGTGCATGTGCTCGATGCGTTCGACGGTGGTGTACTTGCGCAGTGCGGTGGCGTCAAAGCCCATCGCGCCCATCATCGCGAAGCTGGCTTCCAGCTTGGCCATGGCATCGGCCGAGGCGTTTTCCCGGATGGTTTCGTCGCGGTCCAGCATCAAGAGGCCGGCGATGTCGCGGATCGGCACCACGCTGTTGGCGAAGTGGCCAGCGGCGCGCGCGGCGGCGGCCTTGCGGTGCGAGTTCAATGCAAAGTTGTCCACGTCAGACCGGCCCCAGCCTTCCAGCGTGGCGATCAGGTCGGCGCCCACGCCTTGCGGCACGAAGCCCAGCTTCTGGTTGATGCGCGGGTCCATGAACCAGGCGCCGCCGTCGCTGCCCATCGGCCAGCGGCTCATGCTTTCCACGCCACCGCCCACCACCAGGTCTTCATAGCCGCTGGCCACCTTGGCGGCGGCCAGGTTCACGCTTTCCAGGCCCGACGCACAGAAGCGGCTCTGCGTCACGCCGGCCACGGTTTGTGCCCAGTCGGCGTCCAGCACCGCGGTGCGGGCGATGTCAGCGCCTTGCTCGCCCACCGGGGTGACGCAGCCCAGCACCACGTCGTCCACCAGGGCGGTGTCTAGCTGCAGGCGTTGCTGCAGGGCTTTGAGCAAGGTGCTCAACAGCCACACCGGGCTGGCCTGGTGCAGGCTGCCGTCTTTTTTGCCTTTGCCGCGCGGTGTGCGCACGTGGTCAAAGATGTAGGCGTGACTCATGGGCAACTCCTTAACGGTTATCCAGGTGCTTGCGAACCGTGGCATTGATGACACGCAGCTCGGCCAGGCTGGCTTCGATGTGCGCGCGCTTGGTTTCCAGCGCGGTGATGGCCTTGTCGGTGCGGTCCAGCACAAACTTCAGCTGCTGCGTGCGGCCTTCGCCGTGCGCGCCGTACATGTCCAGGTAGTGCTTGATTTCGGCCAGGCTGGCGCCGATGGCCTTGCTGCGCAGGATCAGCGCCAGCCGGGCGCGGTCACGCCGCGTGTAGACCCGGGTGCCGTTGATGCGGCGCGGGCTGAGCAAGCCCTTGTCTTCATAGAAGCGGATGCTGCGCAGCGTGATGCCAAATTCGGTGCACAGCTCGGTGATGCCAAAGAGCTCACCGGTGTCTTCGTCGCGGTGCGAATCCACCACCTCCTGGGCGGAGGCGGTGGCCTTTTTGCGGGCGACAGCTTGAAGCACGCCTAGACCACGCGCTGCAGCTTCATGGCCACGCTCATGTCGCCGCTGACCTTGAACTTGCCCATCATGAAGCCGGTGGCGGGCTCCAGTTCGCCGGTCAACAGCGCGGCCAGGTTTTCGAGCGTGATGGCCACCGTGCATTCTGTCTCGCTGTCGACATTGCTGACCGTGTTGGGCACGCTCTTGCCGTCCAGCACCACCACGCCGTCGGCGCCGCAGTCGAATTTCAGGGTGGCGTTCAGGCCGCTGCTGGCGCCCATCTTGTTGCGCAGGGCTTCGGTGCAGGCTTGCATGTCCATGTCTGACGGTCCTTGGTGTGTGGCTGGGTTGGTGAAGCGTGAATGCCCGGCATCGTAGCGGCGAGTGCTTCCGTTTGGATTCGGGTAATCACCCATGTGTCATCGGATTGACGTTAACGTCACCCTGAAGCCTAATGCGGCCTGCGCGGCCAGGCTGCGCGTGTGTTCACGTTTGTGCCCTGACATCCGACGCCCGCTGCCATGACATCCACCGCCGCCTACCGCTACGCCAGTGTTTTCCGCCCCGGCCTGTTTGCCGGCCAGGTGCATTGGGTCACTGGGGGCGGCAGTGGCATCGGCCGCTGCGTGGCGCACGAACTGGCCAGCCTGGGCGCCACGGTGGTGATCAGTGGCCGCACACAGGCCAAGCTGGATGCGGTGGCCGCCGAGATCGTGGCCGACGGTGGCGTGTGCCACTCGGTGGCCTTTGACATTCGCGACGAAGACGCCGTGAAGGCCGGCGTGGCGGCCGTCATCGCGGCGCATGGCCCCGTGGCAGGGCTGGTCAACAACGCCGGTGGGCAGTTTCCAGCGCCGCTGCTGGCCATCAGCAAAAAGGGCTTTGACGCGGTGGTGGCCAACAACCTGACCGGCGGCTTCTTGATGATGCGCGAGCTCTTCAACCAGTGCATGCAAG
>JANMHH010000433.1:0-1641 GCA_031375065.1 Rubrivivax sp.
CGTTTCATCCGGATCGAATTGAACTCAAGTAGGAGCCACCATGCCCCCACCACGCGGTAAAGGTCGTTTTTCCAAAGACAAGCGCCCCAAGCGCAACAACCAGTCGCTGCTGTTTCGCCGCAAGCGTTTCTGCCGCTTCACCGTCGCCAAGGTCGAGTACATCGACTACAAGGAAGTCGACGTGCTGCGCGACTTCATCAGCGAAAACGGCAAGATCACGCCCGCGCGCCTGACCGGCACGCGCGCTTTCTACCAGCGCCAGCTGACCACCGCCATCAAGCGCGCGCGCTTCCTGGCGTTGTTGCCGTACTCTGACCAGCACAAGGTCTAAGGAGCACACGACATGCAAATCATCCTCCTTGAAAAAGTTGGTAAGCTGGGCAACCTGGGCGACGTGGTCAACGTCAAGCCTGGCTATGCCCGCAACTTCCTGATCCCGACCAAGCAGGCGCGCCGCGCCACGCCGGCCGCGATCCAGGAATTCGAAGGCCGCCGCGCCGAACTGGAAAAGGCCGCGCAGGCCAAGCTCGACGCCGCCAAGGCGCTGGGCGAGCAACTGGCGGGCAAGACCGTCCGCATCGTGCAAAAGGCCGGCGTCGACGGCCGTTTGTTCGGCTCGGTCACCAACCACGACGTGGCTGAAGCGCTGGTCATGATGGGCCTGCAAGTGCAGAAGATGCAAGTGCGCATGCCCACCGGGCCACTGAAGACCGTGGGCGAACACCCGGTCAGCATCGCCCCGCACCACGACGTGGTGGCCGAGGTCACCGTGCTGGTGGTGGCGCAAGCCGACTGACGGGCTCTGCGCTCGATTCAAAGGCCGGCTTCTGCCGGCCTTTGTCATGGCTGAATGCCACTGTGAACAGGGTGCCCACCCGTCGTCCACAGGTTTACTCACAGGGCATGCGTCATGCCAGTCGGGCATCAGGGCTTACCGCATCCCCTTGGCTCACCAAACCACTTATGGTTGATTTCCAACTGTCCCTTGCCGCGCCAGTCCGCCCTTGTTCGGCGGCCTGCCTTGGTCACCCGAAAGCACGCCTTTGAGCTCGATTGCCGATCCCCGCGACACCACCAACCAGCGCGACGACGAGGTGGCGCGCCTGCGCGTGCCACCACACTCGGTCGAGGCCGAACAGAGTGTCCTGGGTGGCTTGCTGCTGGACAACCTGGCCTGGGACCGCGCTGCCGAACAACTGACCGACAGTGACTTCTACCGCTACGAACATCGCCTGATCTTCAGCGCCATTGCCGGTCTGGTGCAGCACAGCCGGCCGGCCGACGTCATCACGGTGTTCGAGCAGTTGCAGGGCCTGGGCAAGGCCGATGACTGCGGGGGCCTGGCCTACCTCAACGCCCTGGCCCAAAGTGTGCCCAGCGCGGCCAACATGCGGCGCTACGCCGAAATCGTGCGTGAGCGGGCGGTGTTGCGCAAACTCATCGCCGCCAGCGATGAGATTGCCACCGCCGCCTTCAACCGCGAAGGCCGGCAGGTCTCACAGATCCTCGACGAGGCCGAGGGCAAGATCCTCAAGATTGGCGAAGAGGGCTCGCGCCAGAAGCAGGGCTTCCAGGGCATGGACAAACTGGTCGTGGCACTGCTGGACCGGGTCAACGAACTGGCGGAAAACGGCGCCGAGG
>JANMHH010000484.1:0-12919 GCA_031375065.1 Rubrivivax sp.
CAGGCGCTGGCGCCACATCAGGCCCAGGCGGGCGTTGGTGAACTGGCTGTCGACCACCGTGGTGCCGGTGTCGTAAAAACGCGGCGTGATCGGCCGGCGAGTCGTCTGGTCCAAGCTGAAGTCGCTGTCACTCTGCGCTTCGGAATGAAAAACCGACGGCATCAGCGACAAGCTGTCGCCGCGCTCGTTCAAGCGCCACAACAAGCGGGCGCTCAGGTTGCCACCGATGCGGTTTTCCACGCTGTGCGAGAGCCCGCTGCGGTCTTCCAGCACCATGCCCGTGGCCGGATCGTCCACCACCGTGTGGGTGGCGCTGTTGCTTTCGCGGCGCGGCTTGAAGACCCCGCCATTGAGGGTGTAGGTCAGCGGCCCGCTGGTGTCGTTGTGGCTCCAGTTCAAACCCGGTGTGAAGTTGCCGTTTTCATAGCCAAAACCCAGGCGCAGGTCGTTGAGCCGCACCTTGAAGCCTTCGCGGGTGATGATGTTGATGGTGCCGGCAATCGCCCGCGCACCGGTCTCGGCGGTGGGGGCGCGCAGGATCTCGATGCGCTCCACCTGCTCGGGCGTCAGGCTTTCCAGGCTGAAACCCGGCGGCACGCGCTGGCCATCGATCAAGAGTTGCGTGAAGCCGCTGCCCAGGCCGCGCATACGCGGCGGGCCGCCGCGGCCGGGCGCGCCGGGGGTGGTGACGCCCGGCAAGCGGCGCAGCACCTCACCCACGGTGGCGTCGCCGAACTTGTCGATCTCTTCGCGGCCGATCACGATCTTGGACGCGGTGGCGCGGCGCCGGGCGTCGGTGTCGCTTTCGCGACCGCCGGTGATTTCAACGCGTTGCGTTTCGCCGGCAGCGGGTGCAGAACCGGGTCGGGCTGGCGGCGGCACCTGCCGGGTCGGCGCTGAAGCGGCAGCCGATGGTGCTGTCGGCGCTAGCGTCGGGGGTGGTACCGGCGACAGGGCGGGTTGCGACAACGCGGGCAGAGCGGCCAGCGCCAGAACCCCAAACCCCGACCCAGGCGCCCAGTGGCGTAAAACTTTGAACGTCAGCATGTTGCCAATTGTCAGGGCGCAGGTGCCGCCGCCCGGGCCCCTGCAGGGGCATTTGCCTTACTTCACACAGCCCGCCAGCAGGACAGGTCGGCACCGCTGGCCCGTGGCCTGGGTGAGCCGCCGCAGCCCGAAGCCGCAAACCGCAAACCACCCCAGGAACAGGCTGGGCACAATCGAAGTCCACGCGGCCATCCACATCCGCCCACAGCAGGAGCTTTTGCCCATGAAAACCCGCGCAGCAGTGGCCTGGAAGGCCGTCGCCCCCTTGACCATCGAAACCGTCGACCTGGCCGGCCCGCGCACCGGTGAGGTGCTGGTCGAGGTGAAAGCCACCGGCATTTGCCACACCGACCACTACACCCTGAGCGGCGCCGACCCGGAAGGCCTGTTCCCGGCCATCCTGGGCCACGAAGGGGCGGGCGTGGTGCTGGAAGTGGGCCCCGGCGTGACCAGCCTGAAGCGCGACGACCACGTGATCCCGCTCTACACGCCCGAATGCCGGGGCTGCAAGTTCTGCCTCAGCCGCAAAACCAATTTGTGCCAGCTGATACGCGGCACCCAGGGCAAGGGCCTGATGCCCGACGGCAGCAGCCGCTTCAGCCTGAACGGCCAGCCGATCCTGCACTACATGGGCACCAGCACCTTTGCCAACCACATCGTGGTGCCCGAGATCGCGCTGGCCAAGATCCGCCCGGACGCGCCGTTCGACAAGGTCTGCTACATCGGCTGCGGCGTCACCACCGGCGTGGGTGCGGTGATCTTCACGGCCGGCGTCGAGGCCGGCGCCAACGTGGTGGTGTTTGGCCTGGGTGGCATCGGCCTGAACGTGATCCAGGGCGCCAGGATGGTGGGCGCCGACAAGATCATCGGCATTGACCTGAACCCAGAGCGCGAGGCCATGGCGCGGCGCTTTGGCATGACGCACTTCATCAACCCCAAGAGCGTTGACAACGTGGTCGACGCCATCACCCAACTCACCGACGGCGGCGCCGACTACAGCTTCGAGTGCATCGGCAACACCACCACGATGCGCCAGGCGCTGGAGTGCTGCCACAAGGGATGGGGGCGAAGCATCATCATCGGCGTGGCGGCGGCGGGGCAGGAGATTGCCACCCGGCCTTTCCAACTGGTCACCGGCCGCAAATGGGAAGGCAGCGCCTTTGGCGGCGCCCGCGGCCGCACCGACGTGCCCAAGATCGTCGACTGGTACATGGAAGGCAAGATCCAGATCGACCCGCTGATCACGCACACGCTCAAGCTCGAAGACATCAACCACGGCTTTGAGCTGATGGAGCGCGGCGAGAGCATCCGCAGCGTGGTCGTCTATTGATGGGCTGGCAAACACTCAGCGAGCACGCCTGCTTTGGCGGCGTGCAGGGCTTTTATCAGCACGCGTCCAGCAGCACCGGTAGCGCGATGCGCTTGGGCGTCTACAGCCCACCGCAGGCGGCGCAGGGGCCGGTGCCGGTGTTGATCTACCTGGCTGGCCTGACCTGCAACGAAGAGACCTTTGCCATCAAGGCCGGCGCGCAAAGGCTGGCCGCCGAGCTGGGGCTGATGCTGGTGACCCCCGACACCAGCCCGCGCGGCACGGGGGTGGCTGGCGCTGAAGACAACTGGGACTTTGGCAGCGCTGCCGGCTTTTACGTGGACGCCACCCAAACGCCTTGGGCCGCGAACTGGCGCATGGAAAGTTATGTCACCGATGAGTTGCCCTTGGCTCTGGCTCAGCACTTCGCTGTTCGGGATGATCGTTTGGGCATCTTCGGCCACAGCATGGGCGGCCATGGTGCGTTGACGCTGGCGCTGCGCCACCCGCGGCGCTTCCAGAGCGTCAGCGCCTTGGCCCCCATCTGCGCGCCCAGCCAATGCCCTTGGGGTGTCAAGGCGTTCACCGGCTACCTGGGGCCTGAGCGCCGCGCCTGGGCGGCGCACGACGCCACCGAGTTGATCCGGGCCGGGAAGCGGTTCCCGGGGTCGCAGGCGCCGCTGATCGACCAGGGCCTAGCCGACAAATTTCTGGCCGAGCAACTGCACCCGCACCTGCTGGAAGCGGCCTGCAGCGCAGCCGGCCAGGCGCTGACGGTGCGTCGCCACGCGGGCTACGACCACGGCTACTACTTCGTGGCCAGTGTGGTGGCCGACCACCTGCGCCATCACGCGGCGGTGCTGTGTGCTTGATCGCTTGATGGCTTGACCACTTGAAGACTTGAACGCTGAATCGCCCGAACACCTGAAGACCCGAGCCGTGCACATCAGCGACATCCAACAACGCCTGCGCGCCCACGGCGCCGGCCCCGGCCACGAAGCCCGGGTGCTGCGGCGCTGGGCCTGCGCACTTCCGCAAAGCGGCGGCAAGCGCCAGCTGCAGGACTTCATGCCACACGCCGTGCTGCGCGCGCTGCCCGCGCTGGAGTCGGAGCTGCAGGGCCTGGCGCGGTTGCAGTCACACCACCCGGGCGACGACGGCTCGGCCCGCCTCTTGGTGGCGCTGCACGACGGCCAAACCGTGGAAAGCGTGCTGTTGCCGCGTGGCGGCCTGTGCGTGAGCACCCAGGTCGGTTGCGCCGTGGGCTGCGTGTTTTGCATGACCGGCACCGGCGGCCTGCTGCGCCAACTGGGCAGCGCGGAAATCGTGGCCCAAGTCGCCCTGGCGCGCACGCTGCGGCCAGTGAAAAAAGTGGTCTTCATGGGCATGGGCGAGCCGGCGCACAACCTGGACGCCGTGCTCGAGGCCATCGAGCTGCTGGGCACCGGCGGCGCCATCGGTCACAAGAACCTGGTCTTTTCCACCGTGGGCGACCCGCGGGTGTTTGAGCGCCTGCCGCAGCAACGTGTCAAGCCCGCGCTGGCGCTGTCCCTGCACACCAGCAAGCCCGTACTGCGCGCGCAGCTGCTGCCACGCGCGCCACGCTTCGACCCTGCGGATCTGGTCGCTGCTGGCGAGGTTTACGCGCGCGCCACCGGCTACCCGATCCAATACCAGTGGACGCTGATCGAGGGCGTCAACGACGGCGACGATGAGATCGAAGGCATCGTTCAACTGCTGTCGGGCAAATACGCGCTGTTGAACCTGATCCCCTACAACACGGTGGACGGCATGCCCTGGCGCCGCCCGGACGGCGAGCGCGCGGCGCACATGGCCCGCACGCTGCACCGGCGCGGCATCCTGACCAAACTGCGGCAATCGGCCGGCCAGGACGTGGACGCCGGCTGCGGGCAGCTGCGCGCCCGCAGCCAGGCCCCGAAGGCCAAGCGCATTCCCATTCAGGCCGCTTGATCGCCAAGCGAGATGGCCAACCGCGACATTCCAGGCAACAGCGTGACCCGCCACGACATGGAACGCTACGTGGTGTTCCTGCGCGCCATCAACGTCACCGGGCGCTTTGTGAAAATGGCCGAGCTGGCCGCTCACTGCCAAGCCTTGGGCCTGCACGATGTGCAAACCTTCATCAACAGCGGCAACGTGGTGTTCAGCGCAGGCAACACCACGGCTGCGGCTTTGAGCGAACGCCTGCGGGACGGCCTGAAGACGCGGCTGGGGTTTTTCAGCGAAACCTTTGTTCGCCATGTCAGCCAAGTCCACGCCCTGGCCCAGCGCACCGCCGCGCTGGCACACCACGTGCCCGAAGGCGGCGACCTCAACGTGATCTTCCTGCCCCAGGCTCTGGACGCCGGGCAAGCCCTGGCCGTGCAGAACCTGAGCACCGCCACCGACCGCTTCGACACCCAGGGTCCCGAGCTGCTGTGGCTGTGTCACCAAAAGCAAAGCGAGTCGACCTTTTCCAACGCGGTGCTGGAACGCCAACTGAAGCTGCGCTGCACGCTGCGCCGGGCCAGCATGCTGCAGCGCCTTTCGGCGCAGCTGCTAAGCGGCGGCCCTGCCTGAGACCACCCTGGCCGGCAGCAGACGCACAAACTCGTTGGGCGGCACGGGCTTGGAAAACAGATAGCCTTGGCACTGCTCGATCTGGTGGGTACGCACCCAGGCCAGCTGTTCAGCGGTCTCCACGCCTTCTGCCACCACCGACAGCTTCATCAAACGACACATCGCGACGATCAACTCGGCCAAGGGACGGTTGGCGTCGATGCTCTGGATGAAGGTCTTGTCGATTTTCAGTGTCTTGATCGGAAAGCGCTGCAGATAGGCCAGGTTGGAGTAACCGGTGCCAAAGTCATCCAGCGCCATGCTCATGCCCGTGGCTTCGATGTCCTTGAGCAGCTGCATCAACTTCTCGTCGCGTCCCAGCAGCATGGATTCGGTCAGTTCCAGCTGCATGCGGCTGGGGTCGGTGCCGGCGTGTTCGAGCGCTTGCTTCAGGTCGGACAACAGCTCGGCCTGCAAAAGCTCGCGCGCCGACAGGTTGACCGAGATGCGAAGGTCGTGCCCCAAACGGCGCCACGCCACCTGCTGCTGTGCCGCGGCGGCAAACACCAGCGCGCCCAATCGACGAATCAGCCCTGTGCTTTCGCACACCGGGATGAACTCATCGGGCGGCACCAGGCCACGCACCGGGTGACGCCAGCGGGCCAGGGCCTCGGCACCCACCGTGTGACCTGTAGCCACATCGATGATGGGCTGGTAGAACACTTCAAACTGCTGCTGCTCGAAGGCCAGGCGCAGGTCGGCTTCCAGCACGGTGCGGCTGCGCAACTGGTCGGACATGGCCACGTCGTAGAAGGCCAGATCGTTGCGACCACGCTGCTTGGCGGTGTACATCGCCAAGTCGGCATTGCGCAGCAGGGTCTCGATGTCGGCACCGTCGTCAGGGTAGAGGCTGACGCCCATGCTGGAGGTCACCCGCACCAGCTGGGTCTGGCCCTGGACCGACACCGGCACCGGCTCGGCCACCGCCTGCATCAGGCGCTGGCGCACCCGGTCCACTTCCAGGCGAATCTCGGGCGACACCAGGAGGATGATGAATTCGTCACCGCCCAGGCGCGCCACCAGGTCGCTGCCACGAACGGCCCGGCGCAAGCGTTGGGAGACCTCGATCAACAGCGCGTCGCCTGCGGCGTGGCCCAGGCTGTCGTTGATGTCCTTGAAGTGGTCCAGGTCGATGAACATCAGCGCAGCCTTCAGCCCCAGGGCGCTGATCTGCTGCACGGCCGCGGTGAAGCGCTGCATCACGTGGTTGCGGTTGGGCAGACCCGTCAACGGGTCGTGCAGGGCCAGGAACTGGGCCTGGGCCTCGGTGCGCTTGATGGCGCTGACATCGACCTCGCTGACCAGCAAGGCGTCCTGCCCCGTGACGGCGTCTTTGCAGTGCCGGGCCGAGATCTCGTGCCACCGGTCACCTTGCGAAGTGCGCACCGCCAAGGTCTGATTGGCCACACCCGCTGCAGCCAGCGCCGCGGTCAGTGAGTCCAACGCCTGGCGGTCTGCGATGCGGTCTTCCAGCCGGTCCTGCAGGTCGCGCACCGAGGCCCGGGCGGCCGGGTTGCGGTACAGCGGCGCACCGTCTTCGCCGTACAGCGAAACCATGGCGGCGGTGTGCAGCAAGGCCTCGACGGAACGCAGCGACTCCGGCTCCTCGACCGCTGCGGCACGGGCTTCGCACAACATGGCCATGCGGTCGTCGGGTAGACGATGGGCACTGAAGCGGACATTCAATGACACTGGCTTGCCGCCGGGATACAAGGTCCACTGCTCGTTGAAAGCAGCGCCATGCGATATGAAGTCGCTTTGGTACTGGGCAAGGCGACGGGCGACCGATTCCGACATGTCCTGGCCCATGTCGCGCGCACACAGTTCAAGCAGCGAGGAGGCGCCCCAGATCTTCAAAGCGGCCCGGTTGGCCCAGTGCACGCGGCGCTGGTCGATGTCGAAGATCCAGACCGGATCACCGACGATGTTCAGCGCGTCATAACGTTTGCTGCGTTCGCTCAGGTCCATGTCGGCTGTCACCCGCTAACGCCATCAGGCCTTCAACAAGTGGGCGATGGGCTCATAGCCCCGCGACTGCTGCACACGCTGCATCCAGCGGCCCACGTGCGTGAACCGCGCCAGATCGAAGCCGCCCTCGGTGGCCAGATGGGTGTAGCCGTAGACGGCCACGTCGGCCACGCTGTAGCCATGGTCGGTGATGAAGTCACGCCGGCTCAGGTGGCTGTCCAGCACGCCCAAGGCGCGGTGGCCGGCGTCCAACCAGCGCGGGATGTCGCTGGCGTGGGCCTCACGCTGCTCGGGCACGATGTGGGTGAAAAAGCGCGCGGGCGAGATGTTGGGCTCCAGCGAGGTCTGCTCAAAGATCATCCACTGCACAGCCTGGGCGCGGCTGACGGCGTCGGCCGGCATCAAGGGCGTGCCTTCGGCCACCCACCAGGCGATCGCGTTGGACTCACCGATGCCACGGCCGTCTTCCAGCATCAGGTACGGCACCTGGCCACGCGGGTTGATGGCCAGGAATTCAGGGCGGCGGCTTTCGCCGGCCAGGACATTCAGGTAATGCGTCACGCAAACCTTGCCCGTTTGGCGCAGCAGTAAGGCCGGTTTGAAGCTGTTGCCTGAGCCCAAGGTGGCATAGAGCGTGGCGGTCATCGGCGAACTCCTGGCTTGTCAACATCGGCAGCGGGCCGAGGTTGGCCAGCGGAGCACGGTGCAGATGTTGTGTATCGGCAGCCATCCCGACAACTGAAGCTCAACCGCCCAACGGGCGATCTGGTGCACCCGCCTGATGCACCAGCCTGATGCAACCGCCTGATGTACCAGCCTGACGCACCCGCCTGCACACCAGCCTGATGCACTACCCCGCCGCAGCAGCCCGGTAGCCCCGCGGAATGGCGGCCAGCAGCCGCTTGGTGTAGTCCTCGCGCGGCGCGGCCAGGATCTGCGCCGTGGCGGCCTGCTCGACCACCACGCCGTCCTTCATCACCAGCACCTCGTCGCTGATGAAGCGCACCACCGCCAGGTCGTGGCTGATGAAGACGTAGCTCAGGCCAAACTCGTCCTGCAGGTCTTTCAGCAGGTTGAGCACCTGGGCCTGCACGCTGACGTCCAGCGCGCTGACGGCTTCGTCCAGCACCAGCACTTCGGGGTTCAGCGTCAGGCAGCGCGCGATGGCCACGCGCTGGCGCTGGCCGCCCGAAAATTCGTGCGGGTACTTGCCAAAGGCACGGCCATCCAGGCCCACCTTTTCCAGAAGCGTGCGGGCGCGCTGTTCACGCTCGGCCAGGTCCTTGCCGATGCCGTGGATGGCCATCGGCTCGACCAGCGTCTGCCCAATCGTGAAACGCGGGTTCAGGCTGGCGTACGGGTTCTGGAACACGATCTGGATGCGCCGGCGCATGGCCAGGCGCTCGCTGTCGCTGATCTTGAGCAGGTTCTTGCCGTCAAAGATGACCTCGCCACCGGTAGGCTCGTGCAGCCGCAACAGCGTCAGCCCCATGGTGGTCTTGCCCGAGCCCGACTCGCCCACCACGCCCAGCGTATGTCCCTTGCGCAGCTGGAAGTTGACGTTTTGCACGGCCTTGAATTCGCGCTTGCCAAACAAGCCCTGCTTGAGCCAGAAGCTCTTGGCCAGCGAGCGCACTTCCAGCACCACGGGGGCGTTGGCGTCCTTGGCCTTGAACTGGGTCGACGCGCCGCGGCCGGCGATGTGGTCGTCGATCACCATCAAGCGGGACGGGTTGCCTTCCAGGCTGGGGCGGCAGGCCAGCAAGGCCTTGGTGTAGTCGTCTTTCGGGGCTTCGAAAATGCCGGCCACCGGGCCGTTTTCGCGAACGATGCCGTGGCGCATGACGACCACGCTGTCGGCGATTTCGCCCACCAGGCCCAGGTCGTGGCTGATGAACAGCACGCTCATGCGGCGCTCGGTCTTCAGCTTGCCCAGCAGCTCCAGGATCTGGCGCTGGATGGTCACGTCCAGCGCCGTGGTGGGCTCGTCGGCGATCAGCAGCTTGGGCTCGCAAGCCAGCGCCATGGCGATCATCACGCGCTGCTGCTGGCCGCCCGACATCTCATGCGGGTAGCTCGACAACCGGCGCTTGGGTTCGGGAATGCCCACCTCAAACAGCAGTTCTTCAGCACGCTTGAGCGCCGCAGCACGCGACAGGCCCATGTGCTTCATCAGCGGCTCGCAAAGCTGCTGGCCGACGTTGAACACCGGGTTGAGCGAGCTCATCGGGTCCTGGAAGACGCAGGCGATCTGGCGCCCGCGCATGGCCTGCAGCTCGGGCAAGGCGCACTGCAGCAAGTCCTTGCCTTGCCACAAGATGCGGCCACTGCGCTCGGCGTTGTCGGGCAGCAGGTTCAGCACCGACATCGCCGTCACGCTCTTGCCCGAGCCCGACTCGCCGACCAGGGCCACGGTGGTGTTTTCAGGGATGTCGAAAGAGACGCCCTTGACGGCTTCGGCGCGCACGCCCTTGCCCATGCGGAAGGCGACTTTGAGGTCTTGGATGGATAACAGCATGGCTTACTCCAACCCACGCAGCTTGGGGTCGAGCGCATCGCGCAGCGCATCGGCCATCAAGGAAAACGCGGTCACGAACACCGCCATGAAGAGCGTGGCGGCCACCAGTTGCCACCAGTGGCCCAGGATCAGTTCGGCCTGCGCCTCGGCCAGCATGGTGCCCCAGCTGACCTGGTCGACCCGCACGCCCAGGCCCAGGTAGGACAAGATCACCTCGGCCTTGATGAAGCCCACCGTCAGCAGGCCCATGCGCACCAGCACCACGTGGCTGACGTTGGGCAGGATGTGCTTGAACATGCGGCTCATCTTGCTGGCGCCGATGGCCTCGGCGCTGCGCACGTAGTCGCGGCTGGCGTGCTTGATGAACTCAGCGCGCACCTGGCGGTACATGCCGGTCCAGCCGGTCAGCGCCAGGATCACCACCACGCTTTCCACGCCGCGGCCCACCACCGCCGCAAAGGCGAAGATCAGCAAGATGTTGGGGATGGACTCGAACACGTTGTAGACCCACTCCAGCAGGTCACCCACCTTGCCGCCGAAGAAGCCGCCAAAGGCGCCCATCAACACACCGATCAGCGTGGCCACCACGGCCGCCGCCACGCCGACAAAGACGCTGATCTCGGTGCCCTTGATCGCTTTTTGCAGCACGTCGCGGCCCAGGCGATCGGCGCCAAAGGGCAGCGTCTGCGCCTTGACCGTTTCGGCGGTCTGGAACTGCTTGGCTTTTTCTTCCCACTCTTTGTAGCGCGGTGCCAGCGGGTCCACCGCCGACAGGTCGACATTGGGGCCGGTGGGCGTCTCGATGGCACCCACGGCCTGCGGCGGCGCCGGGCCCATCAGCGTCAGCGGTGCGTTGGGCACACCTACCTCGGCCTGCCAGTTCTTGGCCACCAGTCCCAGGCCCGACAAGGCAATCAACAACAAGAAGGCCAGCACCACCACCAGGCTGACCAGCCCCACGCGGTCGGCGCGGAAGCGCCGCCACGCGGCGTGCCAGACGCCTTCGCTCTTTTGTTGGGCGCTTTCCACGGCGCCATCGGCGGACAGGACTGCACTCATTTGAGCACCACGCGCGGGTCAGCGACCTTGTAGGCCAGATCGGTCAGCAAATTGATGACCATGGTCAGCACCGCCAGGTAAATGGTGACGGCCTGGATGACCGGGAAGTCACTGCGGTTGACCGCCAGCAGCACCTCGCGGCCAATGCCGGGGATGCTGAAGAAGACTTCGATCAGGAAGCTGCCAACAAAGATGCCGGGCAGCAAGAGGCCGATGTTGGTCAGGATCGGGATCATCGCGTTGCGCAGCACGTGCCGAAACAGCACCACGCCTTCGGTCATGCCCTTGGCGCGCGCGGTGCGCACGTAGTCCTGGCCCAGTTCGTCCAGGAAGAAGCTGCGATACAGCCGCGTCTGCGGCGCCACGCCCACGGCCACGGCCAGCAGCACGGGCAGTGGCGAGTAGACGAGCAGGTTGGTCAGCACACTGTCGCTCCAGCCCTGCACCGGAAACCAACCCAGCTGAAAGCCAAACACGTACTGGCCGATGATCACGTAGACCAGGAAGCTGATCGACAAGGCCACCGTGGTGGCCACCATGATGGCGCGGTCGGTCAGGCTGCCGCGGCGGTAGGCCACCCACATGGCAATCGGCAAGGCCAGCACCACGTCCAGCACCAGGATGGGGATCATCACCGTTAAGGTGGCGGGCAACCGGGTGGCAAACAGGTTGCTCACCGCTTCGTTGGTGGCCCAGCTCTTGCCCCAATCGAAGGTGACGATCTGTTTGACAAACAGCCACAGCTGGTAAAGCACCGGCTCGTCCAGGCCCAGCTGCTGGCGAATGGCCTTGATCTGGTCGGGGCTGGCGTTCAGGCCGCCCAGCACCTCGGCCGGGTCACCGCCAAAGTACTTGAAGAGAAAAAACACCAGCAGCACCACGCCCAGAAGCGTGGGGATCATTTGCCACAGGCGCCGTATGAGGTATGCGGCCATGAGCTTCCTGAAGGCCGGCGGGCGGGTGGCGCGCTTTTGACGCGCCAGTGAGCCACTGACCGGGCAGATTTAAAGATGGGCGAGTGTAGGGGCGCGCTGGGCCGGCGTTGGCCGGTGCTTTCCCCTTGCTGCCCGCTGCCCTTAGCCCCCCCGCACTACGGGTGTTCGCCAGCAAGCGGCGTGCCCGGTGGCCACTAGACTGCGCGTTTTCACCTGGGGCCACGTTGGCTGGGGCCTGCGTCTTGCGTGCGCGGGTTTTTGCTGCTCCTCTTTATCTGACTGCCTGGCGTGCGACTTACCGAGTTACCCGGACTTCTCAGACCCCGTCACTGGGCGCGGGTGTGGGGCCTGACGCTGCTGGCGCTGTCTTGCTGCGGGCCTGTTTTTGCGCAGACCCTTGCGCAGACCTTGGGGCAGACGCCCACGCAGACGTCCGCGCCGGTTCCAGCCAAGCCATCAAGCCCTGCAGCGGCACCCCTGCAGACCAAGGTCTTGCGCGTGGCCGTGGCCGGCAGCGAAAGCGGGTTCGATCCGGCGCAAATCTCGGACGTGGTGTCGGCCGCCGTGGTGGCCAGCCTCTTTGATTCACCGCTGACCTACGACTACCTGGCCCGTCCGGCCCGCCTCAAGCCCAACACCGCCGCGGCGCTGCCAGAAGTTTTTGACAACCACACCCGCTTTGTCTTTCGCCTGAAACCCGGCATCCACTTCAGCGACAACCCGGCCTTCAAAGGGCCGGACGGCCAACCCGTGCGGCGCGAACTGGTGGCCGCCGACTACGTCTACAGCATCAAGCGCTACTACGACCCCAAGACCCGCAGCCCCACGCTCTTTCACTACCAGAACGCCGGCCTGCTGGGCCTGAGCGAACTGCGCCAGAAAGCGTTGGACAGCAAGACACCCTTTCCTTACGACACCGAAGTGGCGGGCATCCGCGCGCTCGACCGCTACAGCTTCGAGATTCGCGTGGCCCAGCCCGCGCCGCGCCTGCCCTATGTGCTGGCCACCCCGGGCCTGAGCGGTGCGGTGGCGCGCGAAGTCATCGAAGCCGACCCCGAGCGCAGCATGCAGCGCCCGGTCGGCACCGGCCCCTTCAAGCTGGCTTCGTGGACGCGCAGTTCGCGCATCGTGCTCGAGCGCAACCCGGCCCATCAACACACCGTGCACGACGAGCACCCGGCCGACAACGACGCCGTGGGCCAGGCCATCGCGCAGCGCCTGCGCGGGCAAAAAATGCCGCTGCTGGACCGGGTTGAAATTGCCATCATCGAAGAAACGCAGCCGCGCTGGCTGGCCTTCTTGCGCGGCGAGATCGACCTGCTGAGCGTGCCGCCCGAATTCATCAACCTGGCCGCGCCCAACGGCCAGCTGGCGCCGCACCTGGCCAAGCAGGGTCTGCAGATGCGCCAGGTGGTCAACCCCACCACGCGCCACGTCTATTTCGGCATGGAACACCCGATGACT
>JANMHH010000498.1:0-23988 GCA_031375065.1 Rubrivivax sp.
GCGAAGTGCGTCGCCACCAGCTCGATCATTTCGCCGGCACCCACAAAGAGCACTTTGGTCTGTGCCAGGTCTTCAAAGAGTTGCGCGGCCAAACGAACCGCCGCAGCGGCCATGCTGATGCTGTGTGCGCCAATCTCGGTCGAGCTGCGGACTTCTTTGGCCACCGAAAACGAGCGTTGAAACAACTGGTGCAGGGTGGTGCCCAGCGTGCCAGCCTCGCTGGCCAAGCGCACGGCCTGCTTCATCTGACCCAGGATCTGCGGTTCGCCCAGCACCATGGAGTCCAAGCCCGACGCCACCCGAAAGGCGTGGCGTGCGGCGGCGCGGTCCTCGACCACATAGCTGTGGGCCAGCAATTGCGCGCCGCTGATGCCGCCTTGCTCGGCCAGCCAGTCCACCGTGGGCCGCACCAAGGCCTGCATGTCCAGCGCCGGAGCGGCCACGTACAGTTCGGTGCGGTTGCAGGTGGAGACCAAGGCCGTTTCGGGCTGGGCCCGTTGCAAGCGTTGGCGCAGCCCCTGCAGGGCGGGCGCCATCTGTTCCGGGGCAAAGGCCAAGCGCCCGCGCAGATCCAGCGGCGCGGTGGTGTGGTTCAGACCCAGTGCAAAGACACTCACGTCAGAATTGTAGTTTTTGCAGGGCGCGCTCGGGGCGCCGATGTGGGCCCTCGAAGGGGCTCTCTGACCAGACCAACCAGCAGCGGGAGATCAATGGGACCTTTGGACGTGCTGTGGCATGTGGGAAATCTGCTCTTGCCAGCCTTGGGCTTGGGGGCGCTTTCCGCCAGCGCGGCCAAACTGCTTTGGCACCGCGAACTGGCCGGCCGACCCTGGAAAGCGCTGGCCGGCCCTGCTTGCGCGGCCAGCTGCGCGGCGGTTCTGCTGGGTCTGGTCGCCCTGGGGCGTGACGGCAAGATGGTCACCTATGCCGTGATGGTCACGGCGTGCGCCTTTACGCTGTGGTGGCAGGGCTTCGGCCCTGGGCGTCGCTAGCGCCGCGCTCGACCAACACCAGAGCGCCGCGCAGGGAGTGCGGCAATGCGCTGGTGATGTTGACGTCCAGCATCTGACCCACCAGACGAGCGCCCTGAGGCCCGGCTTCGAAATTGACGATGCGGTTGCACTCGGTGCGCCCCATCAGCTCTGGGCCGTTCTTGCCCGGCTTGCGCGCCGGGCCTTCAACCAGGATGCGCTGCACCGTGTCAACACGGCTGGCGCTGATGCGGCGCACGTTTTCTTCGATGCGCGCCTGCAGGTGCTGCAGCCGCTTGAGCTTCACGTCCTGCGGCGTGTCGTCGCTCAAGTTGGCCGCCGGTGTGCCGGGTCGCGGGCTGAAGACAAAGCTGAAGCTGCTGTCGTAGCCCACGTCGTCGATCAGCTTCATCATCTTGGCGAAGTCGTCTTCGGTCTCGCCCGGGAAGCCGACGATGAAGTCGCTGGACAGGCTGATGTCGGGCCGAACGACACGCAGCTTGCGCAGGGTGCTCTTGTATTCCATCGCGGTGTAGCCCCGCTTCATGGCCATCAGGATGCGGTCGCTGCCATGTTGTACCGGCAGGTGCAGGTGATTCACCAGCTTGGGCACCTTGGCATAAACATCGACCAGACGCTGGGTGAACTCGTTGGGATGGCTGGTGGTGTAGCGGATGCGTTCGATGCCCGGAATGTCGGCCACGTACTCGATCAACAAGGCGAAGTCGGCGATTTCGCGGGTGCCGCCCATGGTGCCGCGGTAGGCGTTGACGTTTTGTCCCAGCAGCGTCACTTCCTTGACGCCTTGGTCAGCCAAGCCAGCCACTTCGGTCAAGACGTCTTCAAAGGGGCGGTGAACCTCCTCGCCCCGGGTGTAGGGCACCACGCAGTAGCCGCAGTACTTGGAACAGCCTTCCATGATGGAGACAAAGGCACTGGCGCCATCGACCCGAGCGGGCGGCAGGTGGTCGAACTTTTCAATTTCTGGAAAGCTGATGTCCACCTGAGGACGCCGCTGCTGCTTGCGGGCGGCAATCATTTGCGGCAGGCGGTGCAGGGTTTGCGGGCCGAAGACCAGGTCAACATAGGGTGCGCGGTCGATGATGGCCGCGCCTTCCTGGCTGGCCACGCAGCCACCCACGCCAATCAAGACGCCTTTTTCCTTCAGGTGCCTGACACGGCCCAGGTCCGAAAAGACCTTTTCCTGGGCTTTCTCACGCACCGAGCAGGTGTTGAAGAGAATCAGGTCGGCTTCTTCCACGTCTTGGGTCGGTTCGTAGCCGTCGGCGACACGCAACACGTCGGCCATCTTGTCGGAGTCGTAGTCGTTCATCTGGCACCCGAAGGTGCGGATGAAGACCTTCTTGGCCGGTTTGCCGTCCACGCTCATGGTTTGCTCCACGTCTGGCTGTCGGGGTTGAAACGCCAGGCGGCGGCTTCTTGCGGCGTGGTGGGCCAGGGCTGCTTGGCGGCCTCAGCCGGTGTGAGCACCCAGACATCCTGGACATTGCCCAGCAGGTCGATGGTGTAGTGAACCAACAGGCGCTGACCGACGAGGCCGCCCGACAGGATCAGCATGCTGTCGGCGCCGCGGATGCGGGCGCCCGGGGCCAGGCGAGCCGGCTTTCGGTTCAGTTGCAGTTCGGGCGGCGCGGTGACCACCAACTCGCCGCGCAAAGCAGATGCCGGGAAGTTTCGTTGCACTTGAGCAGCCACAGGAAGGGCGGTGCTAGAGCAGACAATGGCCATCAGAAGAGCACAGCGAATCATGGTGTGGATCCAGGGGCTGTGAAATGGACAAGACGCCAAGGGCGGCGTCTTGGGCTGGTCAAACAAAAACGGCCCGAGGTGAAACTCGGGCCGCGCAAAACCTTGGTGGCGCTTCAGGGATTTGAACCCCGGACCTGCGGATTATGATTCCGTCGCTCTAACCAGCTGAGCTAAAGCGCCTGAGCCCAACATTATAGCGAGCCCACAGGCTCGTGCACCGGAACGGCCTGAGGCCAGCATTCATGTTCAGTTTTTTCAAGAAGAAGCCCGCCGCTGCGGCAGTGGCCGTCCCCGCTGAAGCGGCTCCCTCGGCACCGGGTCCCGTCGCGCTCCCGGGCGCCAGTTTGGTCGCTGCTGCTGCGGCCGCTTCAGACAGCAGCCCACCTGCTCGCAGCGGCTGGCTGAACCGGTTGGCGCAGGGCCTGCGCAAGACCGGCTCCGGGATTGCCCAGGTCTTCACCGGAACGCGCATCGACGAAGCGCTTTACGAAGAGCTGGAATCGGCCCTGTTGTTGGCTGACACCGGCGTCGCGGCCACCGAGTTTCTGTTGGACGATCTGCGTCGGCGCGTCAAGGCCGCCAAAGCCACCGAGCCTTTGGCGGTGAAGGCCCTGTTGGCCGACGCCATCACCGATCTGTTGCTGCCTTTGCAGCGCGCCCTGAGCGTGGGCGCCACGTCGCCAACGGTGATCATGGTGGTGGGCGTCAACGGTGCAGGCAAGACCACCAGCATTGGAAAGCTCACGCGGCACTTGGCGCAGGCCGACTGCAAGGTCTTGCTGGCAGCGGCAGACACCTTTCGCGCAGCAGCCAAAGAGCAGCTGGCCGAGTGGGCCGGCCGCAACCGTGTCGAAATCGTCAGTCAGGCCGGGGGCGACCCGGCAGCCGTGACCTTTGATGCGGTCACTGCCGGCAGGGCACGGGGCTGCGATGTCGTGATTGCCGATACGGCCGGTCGCTTGCCCACGCAGGCGCACCTGATGGAAGAGCTGAAGAAAATCAAGCGGGTGATTGGCAAAGCGCAAGCTGATGCGCCGCACGAGGTGCTGTTGGTGGTGGACGGCAACACCGGTCAAAACGCCCTGGCCCAGGTCAAGGCGTTTGATGCAGCCGTGGGGCTGACCGGACTGATCGTGACCAAGCTGGACGGCACAGCCAAAGGGGGCGTGTTGGCCGCCATCGCCCGCTGGGGCGCGTCGCGTGGGCCAGGGCTGGGGCCTGTGCCGGTGTACTTCATCGGCATCGGCGAACAGCTGAACGACCTGCAGACCTTTGATGCGCGAGAGTTTGCTCAGGCGCTGCTGGGCTGATTCGTCCGGCCGGGTCTGGCTGCGCTGGCTGGACCGGAAGTTTCAGCGTGTTTCTGCGGCTTCGATGTCGTCGTAGAAGCCTGAAGGAACGGGTTCCATCGAGGCATCGAATGAAGCTTCCAGTGCGGCTCGGTCGCCTTCTGCCAGAACTTCGGAGATTTCGGCCACCGGTATGAAAGCCATGGGGCGCGAATGGCTGGCTTTCATGCCGGCTGCTGCGGGCCCCAGCACGTGCGTCATCGCGGTGCGCACTTCGGCTGCGCTGGGCAAAGCACCTTCGCGCCAGACGTGTACATGGATGTTGGCCGCCCGCATCACCCGCGCCATGCGCTCGTGCCGGCGGCGGCTGCGTTCACTTTCGGTGGCCGGACGGACGTCCACCACCGCCAACACCCGCGAGCCCGAATCACACAGCAAGAGGTCGGCGCTGAGTGAGCCCACGCGCTGCAACCATTCGTTGTAAGAGTGTCGCGATGGCACCCGGATGAACCGGGCCAAAGGCACCTGGCCCAACACCAGGTAGCCCGGCATGGCGCGCTTGAGCAGGTCGTAGGCTTGCCGCTCTGTGATGGTCAGCACGCGTGCTGCTTCGGGCGGCCAGGCACCCACGGTGTCCAAGGCGTCCTGGCGCTCGCGGCGCTCGCGCTTGTCGACAGAACGCTGCCGCAGGCGAACCGCCACCAAGGTCAAGAGCAACAAGACCGTGGCAGGCAGGGCAAAAGAGGCGATGGGATCCAAGACTTCCATGGGCGGGATGACGCGAGAGTGCGAACCCCGAAGATCGGTCAATCGGGCGGCTCAATCAACGCCTGACACGACAAGAGTCGTATCCAGTCGTATCCGCCGGGCATCGGGCTCACGCTGGATGTGAAGGATGCCCGGCCGACTGGCTGGCTCAGCGCGGCAGGCCTGGAAAACCGCCGCCTCCTCCACCCATGCCGCCCATGCCCCCCATGCGCTTCATCATCTTCATCAGCCCGCCACCCTTCATCTTTTTCATCATGCCTTGCATCTGGTCAAACTGGTTCAGCAGGCGGTTGACCTCTTGCACATGCACGCCAGAGCCCGCGGCGATGCGGCGCTTGCGGCTGGCCTTGATGAGTTCGGGCTTGCGGCGTTCCAGGGCCGTCATGGCATTGATGATGCCCTCCATGCGGCGTACATCGCGCTCGGCCTTGTCCATGTCGGCACCGGCTGCCTTGGCGGTCATCTGACTGGGCAGCTTGTCCATCAGGCTGGAAAGGCCGCCCATCCTCTTCATCTGGCTGATCTGAGAGAGAAAATCGTTGAGGTCGAAGCCGCTGCCGGACTTCATCTTTTCGGCAAACTTTTGCGCCGCCTCGACGTCGACGCCTTTTTGCACCTGCTCGACCAGGGCCAGAACATCGCCCATGCCCAGCACGCGGCCGGCATGTCGTTCGGCGTCAAAGACCTCCAGCCCGTCGATCTTTTCCGAGACCCCGGCAAACTTGATGGGCGCCCCCGTGACCTGCCGCACCGAAAGCGCAGCACCGCCGCGCGAGTCGCCGTCGAGCTTGGTCAAGATCACACCCGTCAAGGGCAAGGCGTCCTTGAACGCTTTGGCGGTGTTCACCGCATCCTGGCCCTGCATGGCGTCGACCACAAAGAGCGTCTCGACCGGGTTGAGAACCGCATGCAGTTCGCTGATCTCGGCCATCAGCGCTTCGTCGATGCCCAGGCGGCCGGCGGTGTCTACCAGCAGCACGTCAAAGTAGTGGCGCTTGGCGTGGTCCAGCGCGGCCAGCGCGATGTCGCGCGGCTTTTGATCGGTCGTGGAAGCAAACCACTCAGCGCCGGCCTGGGCGGTGACCGTCTTGAGCTGTTCAATGGCGGCGGGTCGGTAGACGTCGGCAGAGACCGTCAGCACCTTTTTCTTGCGCGTGGTGATGAGGTGCTTGGCCAGCTTGGCGGTGGTGGTGGTCTTGCCAGCGCCCTGCAGGCCCGCCATCAGGATCACCGCCGGGGGCTGGGCCGCCAGGTTGATGTCGGCCACGCCGTCGCCCATGGTGGCGGCCAGCTCCTTGTGCACGATGCCCACCAAAGCCTGGCCTGGGTTGAGCGATCCGGCCACCTCCTGGCCCAGGGCCTTGTCTTTGACGCGGGCGATGAAGTCGCGCACCACGGGCAGGGCAACGTCGGCCTCCAGCAGGGCCATGCGCACCTCGCGCAACATGTCCTGCACGTTGCTTTCGGTGATGCGCGCTTGGCCGCGCATCGTCTTGACCATCCTGGACAGGCGGTCGGTGAGGGTGGTGGCCATTTCGGAAAGGGCGCTGCGAGCGCAGCGCGATCAGTACACTGTCTGGATGATTCTATCGACCCCGTCTGCGCTGTTGGCGCCTGGAGGCCAGCTGCTGCTGGTGGGCGTGACCTTGGCCCTGTATGGATTGACCGCGCTGCCCTTGGCGGCGTTGAAGCGTTTGTCGGCTGCGGCCTTGCTGGGTGGTTTTGCGATGCATGCGCTGCTCTTGCTGATTGACATTGGTGGCGTCGGGCTGCAGCAGTCGGGCGCTCGACTGGGCTTTGGGCCGGTGTTGTCGGTGACCGTCTGGTTGGTGATTGCGGTCTACACCGTCGAGAGTCGTTTGTTGCCCATGCCGGCCGTGCGCCAGTGGTTGGGTCTGGCGGGAGCCTCGGCGGTTTTGGTGGCGGCGCTGTTCCCGGGCGAGTCACGGCCCCTGGGCTCCGCGCTGGCGCCGTTGCACTTTGTGCTGGGGGTGGGCTCCTATGGGCTTTTTGGGGCCGCCGTTCTGCACGCCCTGTTGCTCGATGCAGCCGAGCGCCGCTTGCGACCGCTGCAGGCCAGCGCCCCGCGCACCACGCCCGGCTCGCCCTCAGGCATGCCCTTGCTGCAGTTGGAGCGCATCACCTTTCGTTTTGTCCAGGCTGGCTTTGTGGCGCTGACCGTCACGCTGGTGCTGGGCATCGTCAGCACCACCCACTGGCGGTGGGCCGATCACAAGGCCGTTTTTTCGCTGCTGGCCTGGTGCGTTTTTGCCGCCTTGCTGTTGGGGCGGCATCTGCGCGGCTGGCGCGGCAAGCGGGCCACACGTTGGCTTTATGTGGGGGCCACCTTGTTGCTGCTGGCTTATGTGGGTTCGCGCTTTGTGCTGGAAGTGCTGCTTGACCGCACGGTGTGAAATGCTGAGGACGTGGCTGTGAAATACCTGTTGGTGCTCTTGGTGGTTTTGGCTGGGGCCTGGATGCTGTTGCGCCGTCGTGAGCGACCCCCGCCTGCGGGGCCTGCCGCAGCGCCCAAGCCGGCGGATCCTGTCAGCCCGGCTGCCCAGGCGATGTTGGCCTGTGCCCACTGCGGTGTGCACCTGCCCAAGACCGAAGCGCAGTTTGATGCGGTCGGCAGGCCCTTCTGCAGCGAAGCCCATCGCCTGAGCGGGCCGCGCGCGGGCGTCTGACCCTTCGCCATGGACCCCCGCGAAGCGGAGCGACGTCGCAACGACCGACGCCAGTCAGACCGCCGCGCCGCACAGGGCCGGCGCAGCCAGGATGGCGGCGACTCGGGCCATTCGTATTTCGACCCGGGCTGGCTGGCTTCGGGTGATCTGCCCCAGGAAGGGCGCCGGGCCGAGCGCCGCGCTCACAACGTGGCGCGGGTGCAGGACAACGCCTTGGTCCGGGTCTACCGCAGCTATTCCGCAGCGCGAGCTGCGGTCGGCGTCGGTTTGGTGATCTTGCATGGTGTCGGCAGCCTGTCTGGCACCCAAGCCACCGAGTGGTTGACCTTGGTCTCGCTGGCCTATGCGGCCCAGGCCATCACCTTGTGGCTCTTGCCCAGGTTCGGCCCGCTGGCCCAGTCCTTGCCCTTGGTGCAGCAGCGCAGACGGCAGTGGTTTGCCACCGTGGGTGTCGATCTGCTGGCCTTCTCGTTGTTGCACCACATGGAGGCGGGCGTTTCACTGAACTACGCGGCGCTGTTGGTGCTGCCCGTGCTGATGGCGGGCGTGCTGACATCGCGCTTGCTGGCCCTGGGTACGGCCGCTGGCGCGGCCCTGGTGCTGCTGGCTGCGGCGTGGCGGGCGTCGGGTGGTTTGCAAGCGCCGACCTTGATGCTGCAGTCGGGGTTGCTGGGCCTGGGCATGTTCATGATCACCTTGCTGGCCGGTGAACTGGCGTCGCGCCTGGCCCGCGAAGAGTTGGCCGCACGCGGCAGTCTGGAACTGGCGCGGCAGCAGGCGCAGCTCAACCGGTTGGTGATTGAAGAAATGGCCGACGGTGTGTTGGTGGTGGACCGCCGGCTGCTGGTGCGGGCGGCCAATCCAGCCGCCCGGGCTTTGTTGGTGGACGAGGGCCTGGCCTTGCCAGCGCCGTTCATGCTGGACCAGGATCCGTCATGGCTGCCTTTGCTGCTGGCAGCAGAACAAGCGCTGGCCGACGGCCACTGGCCCGACGCGGGGCGCGACGTGGCGATGAACTTTGGGCCCGGGCATGTCCGCACCCTGCGCCTGCGCGTTCGTTTCATGCGGCGGGCCTTTGCCCATCGCGCGGGCGAAGACCCGACGGCGGACACCGCCGACTTCAATTCGCAACCCGTGGCGGTGCTGCTGCTGGAGGACGTGCGGACCTTGCAAGCCCGGATTCGCCAGGAAAAGCTGGCCGCCATGGGCCGCGTATCCGCCGGCATTGCACACGAGATACGCAACCCCTTGGCAGCCATCTCGCAGGCCAATGCACTGCTCATGGAAGACAACCTGGCGCCGGCCCAAATGCGATTGGCGAGCATGGTGGCTGACAACGTGGAGCGCCTGAAGCGGCTGGCGGACGACGTGATGGAAGTCGCCCCGGGTGTGGAGCCGCAGATCCGCGTGGTCGATGCCAGCGACGTGGTGGGCAAGGCCGCGTCGGAGTGGGTTCGCACCGCACAGCTGCCGATGGGCGCCGACGCGCGCCTGCAGGCGCAGATCAGCGCTGAGCCCTTGGGTGTGATCTTTGATCCCGAGCACCTGCGACGGGTGTTGGTGAACCTGCTCGACAACGCCCATCGCCATGCCGTGCCAGGCGCGGGTGCCGTGCAAGTGCATTTGGCTGCGCAGGACGCAACCTGGGTGGTGCTGCGTGTCCTCAGCGACGGGCCGCCGATTGCGCCCGACGTGGAGCGGCGGCTCTTCGAGCCCTTCTTTTCGACCCGCAGCCGGGGCTCGGGACTCGGCCTGTATATTTGCCGCGAGCTGTGCGAACGCTACGGTGCGAACATCGACTACAAGCCGGCCGCGGCCAGAGAACGGTTTCGCAATCAATTTGTTGTGAGCATGCGCCGCAGCGAACTGCTGGCTCCCGTGACCGAACTGCCGCTGGCTCCAGACTGAACAGACCGCCATCACACCCTTGAACGCTTCTGCGAACCCCCGCTTGCTGGTCGTTGACGACGAACCGGATCTGCGCACGCTTTACGAGCTGACTTTGGTGCGTGAAGGTTATGACGTCGAGAGTGCCGGCTCGGTGGAAGAGGGCTGGGCCTTGCTGCAGGAGCGCGGGCCGGGCGGCTTTCAATTGCTGATCACCGACATGCGGCTGCCCGACGGCAGCGGCCTGGACCTTTTGCGCCGGATCGAAGAAGCCGGGCGTGGTGAACGCGCCATGGTGATCACCGCCTTTGGCTCGCCCGAAAACGCCGTTGAAGCGCTGAAGGCCGGCGCCTACGACTACCTGACCAAACCCGTCGACCTGCGCCAGTTCAGGGCCGTGGTGGCGTCGGCCTTGGGGCGCACGCCAGTCGGTGGTCAGGTCGCGGGGCCCGCCGCCGTTTCATCGTCTTCCGGCTCACGTGGGGCCACACCTCGGCGCACCTCGCTGGAGCGTCTGCTGGGTGACTCCAACGCCATGCAACAGGTGCGCAGCCTGGTCGAAAAGGTTGCGCGCAGCATGGCGCCGGTGCTGGTCAACGGTGAGTCGGGAACCGGCAAGGAACTGGTGGCACGTGCCATCCACGACTGCTCGCCGCGCGCGGTCGGGCCCTTTGTGGCGGTCAACTGCGGCGCCATTCCCGAGGCCCTGTTGGAGGCCGAATTTTTTGGCTACCGCAAGGGTGCCTTCACGGGTGCTCAGGAAGACCGGGACGGGTTCTTCCAAGCAGCCCAAGGCGGCACGCTGTTCCTGGATGAAATCGGCGACCTGCCGCTGGCCATGCAGAGCAAACTGCTGCGGGTGATTCAGGAGCGGGCCGTGCGGGCCATCGGTGCGGTGCAGGAAGTCCCGGTCAATGTGCGCATCGTCAGCGCGACCCACCGCGACCTGGCGAGCGAGGTGCAGGCCGGGCGGTTTCGGCAAGACCTGTTTTACCGACTCAACGTCATCCTGATCGTCGTGCCCCCGCTGCGCGAACGCATCTCGGACGTGCCGGCCATCTGCGCGGCGGTCATTGAACGCATTGCCCGCGACGCCGGCGTCAGTCCCGTGCCCGCGCTCACGGCCGATGCCCTGCAGCACATCCTGCGCTACGGTTTTCCGGGCAACGTGCGTGAGCTGGAAAACCTGCTCCACCGTGCGCTGGCCTTGGCCAGCGGGCCGGCCATCGGTCGAGCCGACCTGGGTCTGCCCGAAGAACTGCTCAGCGAGTCGGCGTTTGAAGCCCCGCTGCCCCAGGCCCAGACAGAACCGCTGGCGCGCAGCCGGGCATCTGATCTGGCCTCCTTGCCCACCGATCTGGCCACCTTCCTCGATGGGGTCGAGCGCGACATCCTGGAGCGCGCTCTGGAAAAGCATCGCTACAACCGAACCGCTGCCGGCGCCAGCCTGGGCTTGTCGCTGCGCCAGATGCGTTATCGCATGGCCCGTTTGGGTGTGGGTGCGGCTGACAGCGAAGCGGTCTGAGTGCACCGATGGCCAAACGCTGCGTCTGGCGCGAGGGCTGGTGGCAGGGTTGTCAGCACCGGGTCTCGCCCAACCAGGGCCCGCGTCCAGACGGGGTTGAGCTCACGCTGGCGGTGTTGCATTCCATCAGCCTGCCACCCGGACACTTTCGCGGTGACGCGGTGGAGCGTTTGTTCACCAACCGGCTGGATGGGCAGGCGCACCCCTACTTCCAAGGCATTCAGGGGCTGCAGGTTTCAGCCCACTTCTTCATACGGCGCAGCGGCCGCACGCTTCAGTTTGTGTCGTGCGAACGGCGCGCCTGGCACGCTGGCGGTTCAAGTTGGCGTGGCCGCGACAACTGCAACGACTGGTCGATTGGCGTCGAACTGGAAGGGCTGGAAGGGCAGCGTTTTGAAGCGGCCCAATACCAGGGTCTGGCCAGACTGTTGGGGGCCTTGGCGCGACGCTACCCCCTGGTTGAAGTTGTGGGCCATGAGCACGTCGCGCCCGGACGCAAGGCAGACCCTGGCACTGGCTTCGACTGGCCGTGTCTGCGGCGCCGTTTGAAGCCGTCCAAGCTGGATCTGCCAGCGGCGCGGTTTTCGTCAGCCTGAAACGGCGCGGCCCAACAGCGCTTTTGCGCTTGAAAGGCCCGATTGGCGCGGCGTCGCCGCACCCAGTGCCCGCCACTCGTGGCCCATCGGCCAACCCGCACTTCGATCTGCAAAAAACCACCCGTCAAGACCGGTCGGACCGAAGACAACACAATACGGGAAGGTCCTGACGTAACACTAGCGCTAGTGGCTGCCAAGGGGCTTGAAGGGGGTTCTCACCCCAGATATAGTGTGTGCCTTGCGGCGCCGGATCCACGGCGCCGTCGCTATCACCCAGCCTTTCCAGTCTTCGCAAGAGCCCGTCAGAGTCTGCTCATGCGTGCCAGATCCTGGCCTTGCCGCGAGACGTGCGGCCCACAACACCAAACCTATTCAGATTCAGAGGGGATTGAATGCAATCTAATCAGACCGCCACCACCACGGCTGCCACAGCACGGGCGCCCGCCGGCACCGTCAGCACCGTGGGTTCGCCCACCGGTGCTTATGTCGGCTATCAAATCATTCGACGCAATGGGGCCGTGGTGGGCTTTGAGCCCAACAAGATCGCGGTGGCGCTGATGAAGGCCTTTTTGGCCGTGCACGGTACCCAAGGGGCGGCTTCAGCCAGTGTCCGCGAAACCGTTGAGCGCCTGACCGAAGCCGTGGTCCGGGCCTTGCTGCGTTCGCGCCCGGGTGGCGGCACCTTCCACATTGAAGACGTGCAAGATCACGTTGAACTGGGCCTGATGCGCAGTGGCCATCACGAGGTGGCGCGGGCCTATGTGCTGTACCGCGAGCGCCGCACCCAGGAGCGTGCGCGTCAAGGCACGCCGGTGCAGGCCAAGGTCGCTGAGTTGCATGTGCTCGAGGGCGGGCAGCGTGTGCCGCTGGACATGGACGCTCTGCGCTCGCTGATCGAGTCGGCGTGTTTCGGTCTGGGCGCCGACGTTGGCGCAGAACCCATCCTGAGCGAAACCCGGCGCAATCTGTACGACGGTGTTCCGATCGACGAGGTCTACAAGGCCGCCATCCTGGCTGCGCGCACGCTGATCGAAAAGGAGCCTTCCTACACCCGGGCCACGGCACGCCTGCTTCTGCACACCATCCGTCGCGAGGTGTTGGGTGGCGAAGTCACCCAGGATCAGATGGGTGAGCGCTACGCCGAGTACTTCCCGCTCTTCATCAAGAAAGGTGTTGAGGCTGAGTTGCTGGACGAGAAGCTGTTGCAGTTTGACCTGGCCAAACTGGGTGCCGCGCTCGACGCCAGCCGCGACCTGCAGTTTGACTACCTGGGTCTGCAAACGCTGTACGACCGCTATTTCCTGCACATCGATGAGCAGCGCATTGAACTGCCGCAGGCCTTCTTCATGCGCGTGGCCATGGGCCTGAGCTTGAACGAAGTCGACCGCGAAGCGCGTGCGGTCGAGTTCTACAACGTGTTGTCCAGCTTTGATTTCATGAGCAGCACGCCCACGCTGTTCAACAGCGGCACCCGGCGTTCGCAGCTGAGCAGCTGCTATCTCACCACCGTGGCGGACGACCTCGACGGCATCTATGAAGCCCTGAAGGAAAACGCACTGCTGAGCAAATTTGCCGGCGGTTTGGGCAACGACTGGACGCGTGTGCGCGCGCTGGGTTCCTACATCAAGGGCACCAACGGCAAGAGCCAGGGCGTGGTGCCCTTCCTCAAGGTGGTCAACGACACGGCGGTTGCTGTCAACCAGGGCGGCAAGCGCAAAGGCGCGGTCTGTGCCTATCTGGAGTCATGGCACCTGGACCTGGAAGAGTTCCTGGAGCTGCGCAAGAACACCGGTGACGACCGTCGGCGCACGCACGACATGAACACCGCCAACTGGATTCCCGACCTCTTCATGCGCCGCGTGGTGGACGGTGGCGACTGGACCTTGTTCAGCCCCAGCACCTGCCCTGACCTGCACGAAAAATTCGGCTTGGCCTTCGAAGAGGCCTACACGGCCTACGAATCCAAGGTCGATCGCGGCGAGATCAAGCTCTTCAAGCGCATGCCGGCCAAGGACCTGTGGCGCAAGATGTTGTCGATGCTGTTCGAGACCGGGCACCCCTGGATCACATTCAAGGATGCCTGCAACGTGCGCAGCCCGCAGCAGCACGTGGGCGTCATCCACAGCTCCAACCTGTGCACCGAAATCACGCTCAACACATCGGACACCGAAATCGCGGTCTGCAACTTGGGCAGCGTCAATCTGGTCCAACACTTGAAGGATGGTCAGATCGACCTGGTCAAGCTCAAGCGCACCACGGCCACCGCCATGCGCATGCTCGACAACGTCATCGACATCAATTACTACGCCGTCAAGAAGGCGCGTGACAGCAATTTGCGCCACCGCCCCGTGGGCTTGGGGATCATGGGTTTCCAGGACTGCCTGTACCAACTGCGCCTGCCTTACGCCAGCGCCGAAGCGGTGGCCTTTGCCGACACCAGCATGGAAGCCGTCTGCTACTACGCCTATTGGGCCAGCAGCGAACTGGCCGCCGAGCGGGGCCGCTACAGCAGCTACCGCGGCAGCTTGTGGGACCGCGGCATCCTGCCGCAGGACACGCTGGACCTGTTGGCGCAGGCCCGCGGTGGTGCGCAGTACGTGGAAGTCGACCGCTCCAGCACCATGGACTGGTCCGCCCTGCGTTCGCTGATCGCGAGCAACGGCATGCGCAACAGCAACTGCGTGGCGATTGCGCCCACCGCCACCATCAGCAACATCATCGGCGTGGACGCATCGATCGAGCCCAGTTTTGGCAACCTCTCGGTCAAGAGCAACCTGTCGGGCGAGTTCACGGTGGTCAACGAATACCTGGTGGCCGACCTCAAGAAGTTGGGTCTTTGGGACGACGTGATGGTCATGGACCTGAAGCACTTTGACGGTTCCTTGCGACCGATCGACCGCGTGCCCGAAGAGCTCAAGCGTCTGTACGGCACCGCCTTCGAGGTCGATGCCAATTGGCTGGTTGAAGCCGGTGCCCGCCGCCAGAAGTGGATCGACCAAGGCCAGTCGCTCAACATCTACATGGCTGGTGCTTCAGGCCGCAAACTGGACGAGACCTACAAGCTGGCGTGGTTGCGCGGCTTGAAGACGACCTACTACCTGCGCACCACCAGCGCCACCTATTCCGAGAAGTCCACCATCGCGTCGAGCAACCTCAACTCGGTGTCGAGCAGCTCAACATCGGGCGTGGTTGCAGCGCCCGTTTCCGAGCCTGCAACCGACGTCAAGTTTTGTTCCATCGACAACCCCGATTGCGAGGCTTGTCAGTAGCCCCACGTGCAGCACGCGACTGAAGCAAGCTCTTTCAAGAGCGTGATGAAGTCATCGCCAAGGCCTGGCATATCGCCGGAGCCGATGCGCTGCTGCAACAACGAGAGCGCCGCAAAGTCAACCAGTGCTTGGTGTTTGCGAGCAACACTCAGATAATTCAGAAAGACAGGACACACACACATGCTGGTCTGGGAAGACGACGTCAAGAAAACTACGAATCACGCGGCAAGCTTCATGCCGCGTGTTGCCAGCGCTGTCACCGCTGTCTCCGCACCTGAGCCGATGGTGCGTTCGCAGATTGAAGCCACCTTTGCTGCTTCTGTCGCCGCACCCATTGCGACATCCAAAGCCTTCACGTCCGGTACGGCGCCTGCGGTGGCCACTTCCGCTCGGCGGGTCAATGCGGCTGACAAGCGCATCATCAACGGCCAGACCGACGTCAATCAGTTGGTGCCTTTCAAGTACAAGTGGGCTTGGGAAAAGTATCTCTCCACCTGTGCCAACCACTGGATGCCCAATGAGGTCAACATGTCGCGCGACATCGCGACCTGGAAAGACCCTAACGGTTTGACCGAAGACGAGCGCCGCATCATCAAGCGCAACCTGGGCTTCTTCGTCACCGCCGATTCGCTGGCTGCCAACAACATCGTGCTGGGCACCTATCGCCACATCACTGCGCCCGAGTGCCGTCAGTTCCTGCTGCGCCAAGCCTTTGAAGAAGCGATTCACACCCACGCTTACCAGTACATCGTCGAGTCACTGGGGCTGGATGAGAGCGAAATCTTCAACGCCTACCATGAGGTGGCGTCGATCCGCGAGAAAGACGAGTTCCTGATCCCGTTCATCGACGCGATCATGGACCCACACTTCCACACGGGCACGCCCGAGAACGATCAGACCTTGCTGAAGAGCCTGATTGTTTTTGCCTGCTTGATGGAAGGCCTGTTCTTCTACGTCGGCTTCACGCAGATTTTGTCGATGGGTCGTCAGAACAAGATGACCGGTGCCGCCGAGCAGTACCAGTACATCCTGCGTGACGAGTCCATGCACTGCAATTTCGGCATCGACCTGATCAACCAGATCAAGCTGGAGAACCCGCACCTCTGGACGGCAGCTTTCAAGGCTGAGATCAAAGTCCTGTTCGAAAAGGCCGTGCAACTGGAATACCGCTACGCCGAAGACACGATGCCGCGTGGCGTGCTTGGTTTGAACGCGAACATGTTTAAAGGCTACCTGCGCTACATCGCCAATCGGCGTGCGACGCAAATCGGCCTGGAAGCGCTGTTCCCCAACGAAGAGAATCCCTTTCCTTGGATGAGCGAAATGATCGACCTGAAGAAGGAACGCAACTTCTTCGAGACCCGGGTCATCGACTATCAAACGGGCGGCGCGCTGGCGTGGGATTGAGCCGACATCCCATGCGGTTTGTTCCGCAGCACATGAACCCGCGACCCACACGGCAGCAGGTGGGCGCATGAAAGAGATCAAGAATTACAAGCCAAGGCTGGCGTCAGACCAAGCCCAGGCTTGTGACCCCGTTCATCGTACTGGGGCGACCGCCTCAAGGCGCAATCCTTGAGGCAGACCACCGGGCGATGAATCACCGCGCTGCCAGACGTGGCGCGGCGTTTTTAGTAACTTGATCAAGGAGATCGTAATGGCAACTGCAAAGAAGGCTGCTCCCAAAAAGGCTGCAGCAAAGAAGGCCGCTCCGGCTAAAAAGGCCGCCCCGGCCAAGAAGGCCGCCGCTAAGAAGGCTGCCCCGAAGAAGGCTGCTGCTAAGAAGGCTGCGCCTAAGAAGGCTGCTGCCAAGAAGGCCGCACCGAAGAAGGCTGCCCCTAAGAAGGCTGCTGCCAAGAAGGCTGCACCTGCGAAGAAGGCTGCTGCCAAGAAGGCTGCACCTGCGAAGAAGGCTGCTGCCAAGAAGGCTGCACCGGCTAAGAAGGCCGCTGCTGCCAAGAAGCCTGCGACCAAGAAGGCTGCGGCAAAGAAGGCTGCTAAGAAGCCTGCCCCTGCCGCACCCACTGCCCCTGCTGCCCCTGCGCCTGCAAAAACGACGCTGAACCCGGCAGCGGCTTGGCCGTTTCCCACGGGCAATAAGCCCTGACTGAATTGAACGTGAACCCCAGCGATGGGGATCAACTCACATCAGTCTCCAAAGGCCTAGTTCGCTAGGCCTTTTTCATGCCTTTCTCATGCATGCAGAATTGGGGTCTCTCTTTCTGAAAGCGAAAGGTGGAATCGTGAGCCCACTTATGAAGCGCCTTCAAGCTCTACTCGAAGTGGAGAGAGACCCGTATAGGCGTGCGGAGGTGTTTGCAAAGATTGCTGCCCATCACGCAAGGACTGGAAATTTTCAAGCCGCCCGTGACATCATTTTCGAAGTCCGACAGAACTTCGGAGACGGGAGAAGCGGCCGCGTAACGATTCTTTTGATGCTGGCCGAAGCACTGGTCCTGCACTATGGCGATCTCGCGATAAGCGCAGCAGATCGCGTCGCTCGGGCAGTGTTGCTTGCGAAAGCAGTTCGCGATCGAGAGTTGATTGCTCTAACGTCTGCCTGGATGGCTTATTTTCAGTTCGAGAAGTCGGACTTTGAACAATCGCTTCGTTCAATTGCCGAAGCTATCGATAACTCCACAGAGGTTGACCATGCTGCTCTATCCCGATGTTCCATCGTGCTGCTGAATGAGTTTGCGCTTTGCGGTGATTCAGTTGCAAGTCAGCGCTGGTTCTTAAAGGGACGAGAACATGCGCTGGCAGAAGGCGACCAAGCAGGCGTTGAAGCGCTCTTACATAGCAAGGCGGTTTTTGGAGTAGCTTGGCTTCGAGTAGAGCGGTGTAAAGCCGAACTAGACGAAGCGGTGCTGACGCGGGCGAGGCAGGAGATAGCTTCTGCTAGAAACCTTCAAGTTTTGACGCAGGTTGGTGCGCTAAAGGACTACATCGAGATCGCAGATGTGTCACTCAGCCTACTGGAGGGCATGTTTGAACAAGCTTTGGTCAAACTGAACAACCTGGACGCTAGAGGTCCGTTTCCGGTGCGTCACTTCAACTCTTCGGTACGAGCTATCGAGCAAGCGTACAGCCATGCTGGACTTGGTCAGATCGCTGAAGCCATCCGGGCCTTGCAAGGGCTCGACTTGACGGAGATCGCGAATTTGGATGTGGACGACTTGCTTGTTGCAGCCTGGATGATGAATGAGTTAGCCACAAAAGATCCACGACTCGGCGACGAAGTCTCAACGCAAGCAAGACTTCAGAGCGCGAGGTCTGCTCATAGACAAGCAGTAACTTCCCTGCAAGCGTCCTTGGTGAAGTTCAAAACGGTTTAGTAGTGTCATGCGGTGTCAATTCATACTGCAAAAAGTGACGCCGCCCGCAACCAGCCCATGTTGAAACAATGTCAAAGAATTTCTCGCCAGTCATCGCCATCCTCATGGGCTCCTCCTCCGACTGGGAAACCCTCCGTCACGCTGCAGACCTGCTCGATGAATTTCAAGTGCCTTACGAAAAGCAGGTGGTTTCAGCGCACCGCATGCCTGACGACATGTTTGCTTTTGCTGCGCAGGCGCAGGGGCGTGGGCTGAGGGCCATCATTGCCGGGGCCGGCGGCGCGGCCCATCTGCCTGGCATGTTGGCTGCCAAGACGACGGTACCCGTTTTGGGTGTTCCGGTGGCCAGCAAACACCTCAGTGGCTTGGACTCGCTGTACTCGATTGTGCAAATGCCCAAGGGCATTCCGGTGGCGACGTTTGCCATTGGGCCTGCCGGCGCGTCCAACGCGGCCTTGTTTGCAGTGGCCATGCTGGCTGCGCACGACCCGGCGCTGTTGCAGCGGCTGGATGACTTCAGGTCGCGACAGACGGCCGCGGCTCGCGCCATGAGCCAAGACTTGCGATGAGTGGTGCATTGAAGGGCGCCCTTGCGCCCGGCGCATTGGATCTGCGTGCCGCCACCTTGGGTGTCTTGGGCGGCGGCCAACTGGGCCGCATGTTTGTGCATGCGGCTCAGGTGCATGGCTACCGCGTCATGGTGCTGGAGCCCGACGCAGGCAGCCCCGCTGGCGGCTCGGCCGAGCAGCACTTGAAAGCCCCGTACCTGGACGACGCCGCGCTGACACAGTTGGCGCAGTCCTGTCATGCCGTGACCACCGAGTTTGAAAACGTGCCGGCCTCGGCGCTGCGGCAACTGTCCCAGCATTGTCAGGTTGCGCCCGCAGCGGACGCGGTCGAGGTGTGCCAACACCGGGTCCGGGAGAAAGCCTGCTTCGCCCGCGCTGGCGTGCCTTGCGCGCCTCATGCCCGCTTGGCCAGCGCGGCGGATGTGGCCAACCCGGCTTTGACGACGCTGCTGCCAGGCATCCTGAAGACCGCCAGCATGGGCTATGACGGCAAGGGCCAAGCCCGTGTGGCGACGCTGGTTGAGCTTGCCGCAGCGTGGCAAGCCCTGGGCCAGGTCGAGTGTGTGCTGGAGCAGCGGCTGGACCTGCACGCCGAAATCAGTGTCATCGTTGCTCGGGGTGCCGACGGCCAGATGGTGAACCTGCCGGTGCAGCAAAACCTGCACCGCGATGGCATCCTGGCGGTCACCCAAGTGCCCGCGCCCGACATCGAACCCACGGTGGCCCAGGCGGCGGTGCTTCGGGCGCAGCAATTGGCACAGACCTTGTCCTATGTGGGCGTGCTGTGTGTCGAGTTCTTTGTGCTGCAAGACGGCTCGCTGGTGGCCAACGAGATGGCACCACGGCCGCACAACTCGGGTCATTACAGCATTGATGCCTGCGACGTCTCGCAGTTCGACTTGCAGGTTCGAACCTTGACCGGCGCCCCTCTGGTGCAGCCGCGCCAGCACTCAGCTGCCGTGATGCTCAACCTGCTGGGCGACTTGTGGTTTGACGGCGAGACAGCGCTGCCGCGCACACCCGATTGGGCGCGCGTGCTGGCGCTGCAGGGTGCGCGACTGCATCTGTATGGCAAGCATGAGCCGCGCAAAGGCCGCAAGATGGGTCACCTGACCTTGACCGCCCAGACCCTGGAGCAGGCGCGCAGCCAAGCCTTGGCCGCCGCCGCGTGCCTGGGTTTGCCGGCGTTTTGATGCGCGATCGCCAAGGCGTCAAAGCGTGAACACCGTCGACGACCCGGTCGAATCCGCCGCCCATCGGCTTCGGGCGGGCCAATTGGTGGCCTTCCCCACCGAGACGGTTTACGGCCTGGGCGCGCGGGCCGACGACGACCGGGCGGTGGCTCGCATCTTTGCAGCCAAGGGCCGCCCAGCCGACCACCCCTTGATCGTTCATGTGGCCAGCGTCGAAGCGGCCGAGCTTTTTGCCGATTCACTCAGCTCGGCGGCACGGCGCTTGATGGCGGTGTTCTGGCCCGGGCCCCTGACGATCATCGTGCCGCGGCGTGCGGGCATGGCTGCGGCGGCGGCGGCCGGGCAGGACAGTGTGGGCTTGCGCATGCCGCAGCATCCGATGGCTTTGGCTTTGCTGCAGCGCGCAGCAGAGCTTGGCGTTGCCGGTGTGGCCGGGCCCAGCGCCAACCGCTTTGGTCGGGTCAGCCCGACCACGGCCGAGCACGTGCGGCAGGAGTTCGGGCCTGACTTGATGGTCTTGGATGGCGGGGCTTGCGCCGTCGGCATCGAGTCGGCCATCGTCGATTGCACGCGCGCGCAACCGGCCCTGTTGCGTCCCGGTCAGCTGTCGCATGAACAGCTCGCGCAAGTGCTGGGTCAGCCGCTGGCTGCACCGGACGCGGCGTCGCCGAGGGCATCGGGCACGCTGGCTTCGCACTACGCACCGTCGGTGCCGGTGCGCCTGTGGACCTCGGGCGACTTGGCGGCGCGCCTGCGTCAACCGCCCCTGCCCGGGGAAGTGGTCGCGGTATATTCCCGACTGACCCCAGCCGCTGAACTGGGGTGGCGCCACCAGCCCATGGCAACCCATTCGGCCCAGGTGGCGCACGATTTGTTTTCGGTTTTGCGCGACCTTGACCAGTGGGGCGTCACCGCCATCTGGGTTGAGCACCCGCCACCCGATGCCGACTGGGATGGTGTGCGCGACCGTCTGCAAAGGGCGGCTGCTTGAACCAAATCCGCCTTTGATCCTCTCAGCCCTGGGTGCCTTGCACCTGCTTCCCCTTCCCGTGTTCGGAGTTCAGATGACTTTCAGCAGCAAGGCGCTTCAAAACTGGCAACGCCTGGCGGCCGGTGCGATGGCCCTGAGCGCGGTCGCCTTGATCGGCGCCTGCGGAGGCGGAACCAGCCAGTTCGATCCTTTCGTTGCGCAACGGGTGTTTGCCTTTGGTGACGACACCAGTGCGCTGACCACCGATGGCAAGAACCAGGGCGTCAATGGTCTCAACAGCACCACGTCGGCGATCGACTGCACGGCGCAGCCCATCTGGGTGCAATCGGTGGCTGGCTATTACGGTTTTGTCTTTGCCGAGTGCAACACCGCCGTTCCGCCCGTCGCCGACCCCAAGGCCTTCATGCGCGCTGCAGCCGGTGCCAAGGTTGCAGACGTGGCCAACCAGGTCAACACCCAAATCGCTGCCGGTGGGTTCCGGGACAAGGATCTGGCGCTGGTGGCCGCGGGTGCCAACGACATTTACGACCTGTATTCACAGTACCCCGCACGCTCTGAAGAAAGCCTGATCGCTGACGCACGCAGCCGCGGCGAAAGCCTGGCGGCCGTGGTCAACCAGTTGGTGAATCAGGGTGCCAAAGTCATCGTGACCAATCTGCATGACCTGGGGATCAGCCCCTTTGCACGGGCCGAAGCTACTGCCAACGCCGCCAGCGGCGTTGACCGCGCTGCGCTGATCACGCGGCTGACCACGGCCTTCAACGAACGCCTGGGCGTCAAAGTGCTGCTGGATGGCCGCTTTGTCGGCCTGGCCCAGATGGACCTGCGCACGCAGGCCGCTGGGCGTTCGCCGGGCAATGTGGGCCTGGCCGATGCCAGCACCGCGTTTTGTTCGGTCGCGCCACCCAATTGCACCACCGCCACCGCAGCCACGGCTTCGGCCAATCCGGCGCTCTACCTTTGGGCCGATGACAAGCGCCTGGCGCCGGGTGGCCAAGGTCTGCTGGCCGGGTTGGCCCTGTCCCGGGCGCAGAACAACCCCTTCTGAGCGTGTGTTTGCGCCGCGACTGCGCGCGTCGGATGGCGCGCGGTCGACCCAGCACCTCTGGCGCCCACGCTCCTAAGGGGCCCGGGTGGATGGCCGCTGCTGGCGGTCGACCACGATCTTGGTGATCAGAATCGTCAGCGCCAAAGCCAGCGTCACGGCATTGGCCACGACGATCGGCCAGTCGCCCAGCGACAAGCCATAAACCAACCACATCGCCACGCCAACCGTGAAGGCGCAGTACATCGACAACGAAATGCCGCTCACGTCGCGGGTTCGCAGCGTCAGCACCGCCTGCGGCACAAAAGAGCCGGTGGTGAGTGCGGCGGCGGCAAAGCCGATGGTGTCGTGCAGCGTCATGGGCGAGTTCTCAGCGAGCGGGCGTGTCGCGCATTGTCCATTGCACCACGGCGTCCAGCGCGGGCCGGGCAGCGTTGGCATTGGGGTGGTTGATGATCGCCACCACCACGTAGCGCCGCCCGCTGTTGGACAACACATAACCAGCCACCGCCGCCACGTCGCGCAGCGAACCGGTCTTCAAGTGGGCCCGTCCGGGTGTGGCGCGTGACCGCCGCAAGGTGCCGTCCAGCCCTGAAATGGGCAGCGACGACATCAGTTCGCTCATCACCGGGCTGTCATGGGCTTGTTCCAGCAGGCGCGCCAGGCGCAGCGCCGTGATGCGCCCTTTGCGTGACAGGCCCGACCCGTTGTCCATCACCACGTCAGTGCCCACTTCGCCCGTGCGTTCCACCAACCAACGGGTGACGACTTCTCGAGCTGACTCTGGCGTGGCGGGGCCGTTGCGGCGGGTTTGAAGGGCCAAGGTCAGAAACAACTGCTGGGACATCAGGTTGTTGCTGAACTTGTTGATGTCGCGGATGACTTCGGCCAGCGGCGCCGAGCGCAACTCCAGCATGGGTTTGCTGTCGCTGGGCGCGGCGCCCTCGCGCACCACACCCTGCAGCTGGCCGCCCATTTCCTTCCACAGCGTTTCGAGCAGCCGGGCGTCGTAGGTGGCGGCCTGGGGGTCGGCCACCGCCCAGTTCAGTTCACCACAGGCCAGCGCGTAGCTGCCACCAAAGCGGGTCCGGCCGGGCTCGAACGTGGCCTTGAGGGCGCTGCGCCAGTCGCCGCAGGGGCCCGCCACCAGCGGCACGGTGCGATCGACCTGGGTGCCCAGCAAGGCCGGGTCGACCAGGACCCGTGCCACACCGGCCGCTTCGTCGGGCACCCAGGTGTAGACCACCGAGCGAAAGTTCAACAGCAGCGCCGAAGGCCGCACGTTGTAAGGGCGCAGCGGCTCGCCATCGAAGTCGCCGGGGTCGGCCTCGGGCACGACAAAAGCGGAGTTGTCGAGCACGATGTCGCCGCGGATTTCGTGCACCCCGAATTGCTGCACGCGGCGCAGCAGCAGCCAGACGCGTTCCAGCACCAGTTTGGGGTCACCGCTGCCCTTGATGTGCAGGTGGCCTTCGAGCACGCCATCCTTCACCGGACCGGCCAGCCAGACTGGGGTGGTCCAGGCCCAGGCGGGCCCCAGGCGGTCCAAGGCCGCCATGGTGGTCAGCAACTTGGCCAACGAAGCCGGGTTGACGCTCTTTTGTTCCTGCCATTGCAGCACCCGCCGTGACGTGGTCAGGTCGTAAACCACCGTCGACAGGGCCTCGGCAGGGACACCGGCGCGCTGCAGGGCCTGGGCGGCTTCGGGTGGCAGGGTCTGCGCGGCCAACGCGCCACGCCCAGCCACCAGCAAGGCCATGGCGGCCAGCAGCCAGGGCCGCCACGACATCGGATACAGCGGCCACATCGACCACAACGTCAGCAGTGAAATCCGAAACCCCGGCGACACCCCGGGCCCTGCCGACACCACCGCGCTGCGCTGCACGCGGCTTGGGCGAAACCCGCCCTCGGGCGACACGCACATCTGAATCATGCGTCTGATGATCGCACGGCTAAACTCGTTTGATGTCAACGTCGCCCTCGTCCCGGCCGCCCGTCCTGGCCTTGGACACCGCCACCGAACAGATCGCCGTTGGATTGCACACCGGCCTGGCCCAGCACACGGCGGTGGCCGCCGGTGGAGCAGCGGCTTC
>JANMHH010000504.1:0-10103 GCA_031375065.1 Rubrivivax sp.
GAAGCCAACGCCATGGGGGTGCTGAACCTGCAAACGGGTGCGTTCGAACAGGTCATTGGCTTGGGGGCGAAGGACTTCAACACGCCAGGCAACCGCATTGACCCGCTCAACGGTGGCGGTGCCAACCTCATCAACACACCCCTGAAGGGGCTGTACATGCCCGACGGCATGACCGCCTATGAACAGGGCGGCCGCACCCTGATTGCGATGGCCAACGAAGGCGACTACCGCGAAGACGATGCCGACCGCACCACCACGTCGGCGGCTGCGGGCGGTTTGAACGCAGGCGCGGTCAATGGCGTGCGAGTGTCCAACACCGACTCCAGCGCGGGCGACCTCTACATCGCAGGCGCACGCTCGTTCAGCATTCGCGACACGGCCGGCAACATCGTTTATGACAGCGGCGAGATCCTGGACCGCGAAGCCATCGCCGCGGGTCTGTACGACGACACGCGCAGCCGCGACAAGGGCGTTGAGCCCGAAGGCGTGGAAGTGATGGCCATCGGTGACCGCCTGTTTGCCTTTGTGGGCCTGGAGCGCACCTTGCAAGCGGCGATTGCCGTGTTCGACATCACCGACGCGGCCAACACCACCTTTGTGCGCATGCTGGTTTCCAACGGCGACCGCGCCACCGAGGGCCTGAAGGGCTACCAGGTCAACAACCGCTACTACCTGGCCTTCTCCAACGAGTCGAGCAACACCACCAGCGTGTTTGACCTGGGCACGGTGCCTGAGCCGGGCAGTCTGGCGCTGGCCGGTCTGGCCTTGGGTGGGCTGGTCTGGAGCCGCCGCCGCACCTGCGGCTTGACCACGCGGCGGCTGACCCGGTCAGGCTCGCGAGAGCCTCGCCATCGGCCCTAACCCTTCAGGCAAACAGCCCCAGGTCCCTGACGCTGTAATTGCCGATGCCCGGCACCACGGTGCTCAGGTTGCTGGCCGACACGCCCATCCAGGTGGCCAGCGTGGACGCCAGTTGGTCCACCGCCATTGAAGGCAGCATGCGGCCCTGGCCCACGTCATCGGGGCTGGTGCTGCCCAGCAGCGGCGCCGTACCGTGGAAGCTGCGGCCCTTGACCGCGCCGCCAGTCAGGAAGTGGTAACTGCCCCAGCCATGGTCTGAGCCGTCGCCGTTGGATGCCAGCGTGCGGCCGAAGTCCGAGGCGGTGAAGGCCGTCACCTGGCTCGATACGCCAAGCTCGATCATCGCCGCGTCAAAGGCCGCCATCGCGCCGCCCACTTCCGCCAGCAAGACAGGATGTTGGGCCAGCAGGTTGTCGTGGTGGTCAAAGCCACCCAGGCTGACGAAGAACACCTGCCGCTTGGCCCCCAGCGGGTTGCGCGCCCAGATCATGCGCGCGACCATCTTCAACTGGGTGGCCAAGCGGGTGGCGGGGAAGACCGTGGTCGGCGCGGGTGCGCCAGCCAGAGCGGCCGTCAGGCTGACGTTGGCGTCAATCGACCGCTGCACCACGCGCGCGTACTCGCGTTCGAAGTTGCTGCTGCTGGGCGTGGTGGTGATGATGGCGCGCAGCGCCTGCGCTGCGGCGCTCGATCCGTACAACGTGTTGGCGATGCCGTTGATGGGCACCGCCCCGTTGCTCGACACCTGGTATTGCCCAACGCTGTTGCCTGACAAGTAGACCGCGTTGCCGGACACGCTGACCGCCGTGAACGTGGCCTGCGAATTGCCAGCGGCGAACAGATCGCCCATGCGCCCACCCCAGCCCGACGAAGCACCCTCCGGGTTGCTGGCCTGCCAGACCGATTGCTGATCGTTGTGCGAAAACAGCTTGGGCGGCAAGGGCACCGAACGCGCGGTGTACTGGGCCTTGGTGGTCGGCTGGATCAAGGGGCCGATGTTGAGCAGCACACCCATGCGGCCAGCATCGAAGACGGGCTTGAGCGCCAACAGCTCGGGGGCCAGCGCGTACTGGCGCCCACCGGGCAATGCACTGGCCGGCACCAGCAGTGTGGGCGCGAGCAGGTCTCGATGGGTGGCCAAGCCACCGCGCAGCGACGCGTAGGTGTTGTAGGTGGTGGTGTCGTAGGGCACCAGGGTGTTGCCGTGATCGTTGCCGCCATAGAGGAAGACGCAGACCAGGGCCTTGTAGTCGGTGGGGGCCGACTGCGCGGCCGCCTCACCGATGGCCGCCAGGTTGAGCGCCCAGGGCGCGGCCACGCCAGTGGCCGACAGCGCCGAGGCGCGCTTGAGGAACTCGCGGCGAGAATTTTTTGATGTCATGTGGTGCTCCAGCGCTTCATTTGACGACCAGGAATTCGGGCGCTGCCAAGGTCAACAGCAACACGGCATAGACACGGTTCAACCGCTGGGTCTCGGTTGTCGAAGGCATGGCGGCAATGGCGGCGCGAATCAACCCCACCCGATCGGCACCCAACTGATTCGCAGCCAGCAGAAGGTTTGCTTCTGCTGCCAGTGCGGCCGGGTCGCCGGCCAGCGGCAGCCAGGCCACGTAGTTGGCCTTGACATCGGACGAAAACAAACCGCTCGTATTGGAGATGGCCGATTGCATGAAGTTCAGATACCCCGCGACCGAGGTCTCGGTGGTGATCTGGAACTCGGGCGCCACCTTGCCAGCGCTGGCCATGGCGGTGTTGGGCGGCACGTAACCCGGCCTGTAGAAGTTGAACACCGAGGGCGAACGCATCGGGCTCTGGCCCAAGCGGGTGGCCGGATCGGCGGTGTCTTGCACTTTCCAGTCACCCGAGGCTGAGTTGACGTTGCAGGCCCGCGCCCAGGCTGCAAAGCGCAAGATCGGCTCGCGCAGCTTGCCGGCATGGGCCCCGGCCAACTCGCTGGCGGTGTCACGCGCTTCGGCATCAAGCAGCGTGGCGCGCAGCACCGCGGCAAGGTCGCCTCGCACCCCGCTACCGTTGTTGTTGAACACCGCAGCCACGCGGCCCACATACGCTGCGCTGGGATTGCTGCTGACCAGGCGCTGGATCAACTGCTTGCAGAAGAAAGGCCCAACGTTGGCGTGGTTGAACAGGCGGTCCAGCGCGATGCGCAGGCTGTCTGTGCCCGGTGTGTTGGCCGGGATCGTGATGCCCAGGAAGGTCTTCTCGCCGTTCTCGTGCCGCTCGGGCCTGATGAACATCGGTGATGTGCGACCTGCCTTGTCGGTTTCGTTGTCCCAACCAGTGAAGGCGCGTGCCAGGCCGGAGACATCCGCTTCGCCATAGGTATCCATCTGGGCGCCGCCCTGAAGCCGCGGCGTGCCGTCCAGGTTGAGCTGAACCAGCCCAAGGGTGAACAACTGCATCACCTCGCGGGCGTAGTTCTCGTCGGGCTGACGCCCTGAGGCGTCGGCCTTGCTGCTGTTCCTCATCGACAGGTAGGCGCCCATCGCGGTTGACAAGGTCACTGCCCCCAACAGGTCGCGAAAGTTACCAAACGCGTGCTGCTCCAGCAGGTCAAGGTAGGCGAGCGCGCTGTACCCCCGGTCCGAGCCCGGAATGCCGTCCATCCCAACCACCAGAATCTGGCTGAGCGCAAAGACCATTCGCTGACGTAACTGATCTGGGCTGCTCAAGAACTTGCGCCATGCCGAGTGGTCCACGGCGGCCTGCGAGCCCCCCGGTGCCTTGTCTTCAGCCCAGGCGAAAAAGCCTGGTGTGCGCGGTATCGCCAACTGCTCGTTCAGCCAAGCCGTGGCGCTGCCCAGGGCGCGCACACGTTCAATCTCGGCACGATTGCCGCCAAAACCGCCCTGAGCCAGCAAGCGCGAAGCTTCTGCGTTGGTGAATGCCGTGGACGGCGGTGGTGCGGGCGGGGTTGGCGCAGGCGGTGCGGGCGCTGGCGGTGTGGGCGCCGGAGGCGCAGGTGGTGTGGGTGCGGGTGGTGTGGGCGCAGGTGGTGTCGGTGCGGGTGGTACTGGCGCAGGAGGCGGTGGCCCTGCGGTCGGCGGTGCCACAGTGGTGTCACTGTCGCCACCGCCGCCGCATGCGGCAACGGCCACGGCGGCCATCAGCGCACTCAGTGTGGACAGCGGGGCCTTGATGGGCGCACGCCAAGGCTCGGACTGCTGTGCGTCAAGCGCCACGGTGAGCCCAAGCTCGTCAACGCGAACGGGCGGTTGAGCAAATGGCGGGTGATCGACGGCATCGACCTTCGGATCAGGCTGGTTCTTGCCTACGACATCAGCTGCTTCTGGATAAGACACAACGGAACTCCCTGAAATTCACGCAGCGGAGTTTCTACGCAGCAACCAGCCATCGATGTTTCGAAGTGCTAGCGATCGCAACGTCTGCACCAACGCCAGCATCAGCACCTGCAACAGCAACAGCAACAGCAACAGCAACAACGCCACCGCCACCGCCACCGCCACCGCCACCGCCAGTGCAGCAACGTCCTGCGCTGCAGCACGCCCTCAGCGCCAGCCGTTCAATCCGGGCTCGGCCCGAGTCAGGGCCGACGAGCCTGATTCAGCACACCATTTCCGCCTGGGCGCCGCGCTCGCTCAATCCAGCTTGATGCCCAGGTCCACCGCCACCTTGATCCACACCGGCACGTCGCGCGCCCAGTCGGCGCGCGTGTCGGCCAGGTTCTTGGGCTTGCTGGGGATGGCAAAGGTCTCGCGCAACTGCGCCGCCCGCGCGGTGTTGGCGCCCTCCACCACCACCTGGGACAGGGCTTTCAGGACGGCCTCGGGTGTGCCGGCCGGCGCCATCAAAGGCAGCCCGCCTTCCAGTTGCACCAGGCGCCCCGCCACACCCTGCTCCACCAGTGTGGGCACATCGGGCAACTTGGGGCTGCGGTAGCTGCCGGTCACGCCGATGGCCTTGACCCCCCGCGTGGCCACCGTGGCAAACGACTGGTAGCTGCCGATAGCCACCTGCAGGTTGCCCGACGCCAGGTCAATCCACATCGGCGACTCACCGCGGTAGTTGACGGTGACGATCTTGGTGCCCTCTGCGCGGTTGGCCTGGTCGGCCACCATCTGCGGATAGGCACCGGGCGCATAACTGCCCATGTTGGTGTTGTTGGCCTTGGCATAGGCGATCAGCTCGCGGTAGTTGTTGATGCCCAGCTTTTCGGGCACGCCCACCACCAGGGGGCCGGACGGGAAAAAGGCCACCGGCACGATGTCCTTGTCCAGGTTGTAGGGCAGCTTGGTGTACAGCACGCGGTTTTGCCAGACCGTGCCCGACGTGGTCATCAGCAGCGTGTAGCCGTCGGCGGGCGACTTGGCCACCGCGTCGATGGCGATGATGCCGCCGGCACCGGGCTTGTTGTCGACCACCGCAGTGACACCGAACTTGGCCGTCAGGTGTTCGGCGTAAAGCCGGGCATAGGCATCGGTCAGGCCGCCGGGCGGAAAGGCCACGACGATGCGGATGGGTTTGCTCGGCCAGCCACCCGCAGGGGGCGCTGCGGGTTTGATCTCGGTGGTTTGTGCTTTGGCTGCCGGCAGCGCGGCAGCAGCGGCTGCGGCGCCTGCCCAGGTCAGCAGGTGGCGGCGAGAGAAGGTGTCAGGGCGGTTCATGGCGTCTCCAAATTCAAGTTCTGGTTGTCATCAAATCCCCCCGGTGACCGCCGTGGCGTTCCGGGTCCAAACCACCGTTGGCCATGGCCTCAAGCCGCAGCCGCGTTCAGCAGCGCTTGCACTTTGCCACGCAGCACATCGGGCGAGACGTCGGCTGCCGGCACCGGCGCGCCGGCGCTCAAGCCCACGGGGCTGTACAGCCCGCGGCGAAACGGCCTGGCCATCGCGCTGCCTTTCTCGATGCGCGAAAAATAGGAACCCCACAGGTTGCTCAGTGCCAGCGGCACCACCGGCACCGGGTGGGTCTGCAAGATCTTCATGACGCCGCCCTTGAATTCGCCCAGTTGGCCGTCCTTGGTGATCCCGCCTTCGGGGAAAATGCACAACAAGTCGCCATCGGCCAAGACCTTGCGCGCTTCAGCAAAGGCCCGCTCGTAGGCCACCGGGTCTTCTTTTTGCGGCGCGATGGGGATGGCCTTGCCCAGCCTGAACAGCGTGCCCAGCACCGGCGTGGCAAAGATGCGGTGGTCCATGATGAAACGAATGGGCCGCGGGCTGGCCGCCATCAACAGCACCGCGTCGACAAAACTGACGTGGTTGCAGACCAGGATGGCCGCGCCGGTGGTGGGAATGTGTTCGTCGCCGCGCACCTTGAAGCGGTAGACCACGTGCGTCAGCAGCCAGGCCAGGAAGCGCAGCAGGTACTCGGGCACCACCAGGAAGATGTAGAACGCCACCACCCCGTTGAGCAGGCCGACGATCAGGAACACCTCCGGAATGGTGAAGCCAGCCGACAGCAAAGCGCCCACGCCGATGGAGCTGACGATCATGAACAGCGCGTTCAGGATGTTGTTGGCCGCGATGATGCGGGCGCGGTGCGTGGGCTGGCAGCGGATTTGAATCAGCGCGTACATGGGCACGCTGTAGATGCCGGCAAACAAGGACAGCAGCGCCAGGTCGGCCAGCACCCGCCAGTGGGCCGCCTGGGCCATGAACTGGCTCAAGCTCAACGAGGTGGCCGGTGGCAGCCCGCGCGAAGCAAAGTAGAGGTCGATCGAAAACACGCTCATGCCAATCGCGCCCATCGGCACCAGGCCAATCTCGACATGGCGGCGGCTGAGCAGTTCACACAGCAAGGCGCCCACGCCAATGCCGATGGAAAACACCACCAGCAGCAACGACGCCACCTGCTCGTTGCCGTGCAGTACATCGCGCGCGAAGCTGGGAAACTGGCTCAGGAAAACCGCGCCAAAAAACCACATCCAGCTGATGCCCAGCAAGGAACGGTAGACCACGATGTTGCCGTGGGCCAGTTTCAGATTGCGCCAAGTTTCGGTGAACGGGTTCCAGTTGATGATCAGATGGGGGTCGGTGGCCGGCGATGAGGGCACCGCCTGAGCCAGCGCGCGACCCAGGATGGCCAGGCCCAGGCAGGCCGCGGCCACGTAGGTGGGGCCGACTTGCGGCAGCGCGATCAGCAAACCACCGGCCACGTTGCCCAGCAAGATGGCCACGAAGGTGCCCATCTCGACCATGCCGTTGCCGCCCGTCAGTTCACGTTCGCTCAGGTGCTGCGGCAGGTAGGCAAACTTCACCGGCCCGAAGAGGGTGCTGTGCAGGCCCATCAGGAACACGCAGGCCAACAGCACCGGCACATGCTGCTGCATGAAGCCCCAACCGGCCAGCACCATGATGGCGATTTCCAGGCTCTTCACAAAACGGATCAGGCGTTCTTTGGGGTACTTGTCGGCCAGCTGGCCGCTGGTGGCGCTGAACAGCAAGAAGGGCAAGATGAACAGGGCGCCAATCACCAGGCCGGCCATCTGTGCGGGCAACCACTGCACCTGCAGTTGGTAGGTGACCATCACCGTGAAGGCGAACTTGAACACGTTGTCGTTGCCAGCGCCCAAAAACTGCACCCAGAAAAACGGCGCAAAGCGCCGCTGCCCGAGCAGGGCAAATTGGTTGGGGTGCGGGGCGTGGTGGCCGCCGGTGGGGGCCGATGATGCGTCGGGTAGGTCGGGTAGTGCGGTCGTCATGAGCTTCCTTGTTGAAGCGGGGCGGGACTCGGGGCCGGGCGCCAAGCGTCTGACGCCGGGACCCAGACGGACTGAACTGTAGTGCGCAAAACCGGCTCCTCAAGAACCTCGGCCGCAGGGCTTAACGCCGCCTGCTGTAACTGATGGTGATTGGGCGCCTCAACGAACGATTTGCACGGGCTTGGACAGCCCGGCACGCGTCAACCACGCAAACACCGAATCCACGGTGACCGTTTCGATGCGGTCGCTGAAGCGCTTGTCGCTGGGATGGTCGTCAAAGGCGATGTTGGCCGCCGTCATGCGGCCGCCCAGACGCGTCAGCGCGCCGATGCGCAAGGTGGTGGGCTCATAGCCCTTGAAGCGCAGCCAGGCCTGGGCGCGTTCGCGGGTGGTGGCGCTGTCTTCCTGTGACAGGGCCAGGGTCTCGATGGCCCACTGGTTGCTCTGCTGGTACTGCTGTGCCCATGGGTAAGCAACCATGTTGTAGGCCGGCGTGTGCAAGGTGCTGGCGCGGCGGTTGTCGCTGATCAGCTGGCGCAGCTTGGCCTGGATGTCCGCACTGGGCACGACAAAGGCCGCTTGGAAGTCGAACAAGTCGTCCATGAAAAACTCGCCCAGGCCCTGGCGGTACAGGTCTGCACGGGCGCTGCCACACTGGTTGAGTTTGTGTACCACGCGCCAGGTGGCCGGCAGCTGCACGCCATCGCGCCAAACCGGGTCTTCGCGGTAGGCCAGCCCCAGGTGGCTCCAGCGCAGCTGGTATTTGCTCAGGTCCTGGCCAGCGCGGGCCAGCACCACCAGTTGGGCGCCGGTGGCGTCCAGCGCCTTGGCGGTGCGCTCGGCCAGTTCCAAGGAACGCTGCACGCTGGCCGCGTCGGGCAGTCTGGCTTCGCAGTTGCGACCCGCATGGGCTGGCAGGGTCGTTAATGCCAGCGCCGCCAAGACCGTCAGCGTCACGGCCACCCGTGGCGCCCGCAAAGTGCTCAAAGCACTTAAAACGCGAAAGGCCAGGATCGGCTGCAAGGCGTTCACCGCGTCACCCGTTCGTTGTACATCAAGGCCTTGCCCACTTCATTGGGGATGAAGGCGATGGCCTTGCCAGCGGCCGACAAGACCCAACCAGCGCTGAAGGCCGTGGCCACCACGGCGGTGCCGGCGATGACCGACACACCGCCCACCAGCTGCCCGCTCAAGGTCAGGCTGACGCGGGCGCCATCGGACGCACGCTCCAAGACCCACACCGTGCCCTCGGAGGCGGCGTGCACCGCCACCACCGTGAACGCGGCGCCGGCCGACAGCAAGCCCACCGGCGCAGCCACCGAGATGGCCACGGGCAAGAGCGACAGCGCACTGGCTTCTGACAAGCCGTTGTGGGCCCGCGCAGCGCTGCCCCAGGTCAAGCAGGCAGACAAGGTGGTCAGGACGATCAGTTTTTTCATGGCAAGGCTCCGGTGTGGGTGGTGTTGACGGGGGGGGTTACGAGGGAGTTACGGGGTTTCATGGCGGTGGCCGCGGGCTTCGGCAATGGCCGCTTCATGGGCGTCGCGCAGCGTCTTGGCCAGCGTGAAAACGGTGCTGATCAAGAACAACCAGCTGACGCCCAAAAAGGCCTTGTAGGTGGGGTTGATCTCCATGCGCCACAGGCCCCAGGCCGTGAGCGCCATGGCCAGACCAAAGCCAGACCAGACCACCGCGCCCCACATCGGCGTGTCGACGCGGCGGGCTTCGTTGTCACGCACGTATTTGGCCAACGCAAAGGCGGTCGACAGCGTGAACAGGTAGCCCATGAACATGAAGGCGCGGTCCAGGTCCTGACCCGGTAGCCAGGCCAGCCCGGTGCCACCCAAGGTGACGGCGGTGCCGAAGCTGATCCAGACCTGGAGCCTCCAGGCTTTGGTGTCGTGGCGAATGGTTTGCATGGCGATGGTGGTGGTTGGGTTGAACACGGTGTGATCTTCAACGTTTTGACGCCGGGTATCTATCGCTCCAGTTGGTGTGGCGGTTGAAGGAACATCTGGTATCGTTTGCCGGTACTTCTGGAGAGCCCATGAGCAGCACCCTGGACCTCGTCACCATCCTCAAGGCCGAACTGCGCCGGGCCGGCATCACCTATGCCCATCTGGCGCAAGAACTGGGCATGGCCGAGAGCAGCATCAAGCGCGTTTTTGCCAAAGGCGACATGCCGCTGTCGCGCATCGACGAGGTGCTGGCGGTGCTGAAGATGGACTTTGCCGAGCTGGCCCGCCTGGTGGCCCAGGCCAGCCCGGCGCAGCAAGAGATGACGCTGGAGCAAGAGCGCGCTGTGGTGCGCGACCCCAAGCTGCTGCTGACGGCCATCAGCGCGTTGAGCCAGTGGACGCTGGAGCAGATCGTCGACACCTACGCCATCAGCAAGCCCCAGGCGGTGGGTTGTTTGTTGGCGCTCGACAAGCTGGGCTTCCTGGAGCTGCGCGCCAACAACCGCTACCGCTTGAAGATCGACAAGACCTTTCGTTGGCGGCCCGACGGCCCGGTGATGCAGTACTTTCGCCAACACGCCATGGCCGACTACTTCAGCGGC
>JANMHH010000506.1:0-8352 GCA_031375065.1 Rubrivivax sp.
GACGAATACTGCGACTGGTACCTGGAAATCGCCAAGGTGCAAATCGCCCAGGGCAGCCCGGCGCAGCAGCGCGCCACGCGCCGCACGCTGATCCGCACGCTGGAGACCGTGCTGCGCCTGCTGCACCCGGTGGCACCCTTCCTCACCGCAGAGCTGTGGGAAACCGTGGCCGTGGTGGCGGGCCGCAAAGCGGCCGGCGCCGCGGGCAGCATCGTCACCGCCAGTTACCCGCAGGCCCAACTGGAAAAGGTCGACCCGGCTGCCGACGGCTGGATGAATCGCTTGAAGGCGGTGGCCGCAGAAATTCGCCGCTTGCGCAGCGAAATGAGCTTGTCCCCGGGCGAACGGGTGCCGCTGCTGACACTGGGCGACGAGGCCTTTGTGCGCAGCGCCACGCCCGTTCTTCAGGCACTGGCCCGGCTGGCCGAGGTCAAGCCCAGCGCGGACGAAGCCACGTTTGCAGCGGCCACACAAGCCTCACCGGTGGCGCTGTGCGGTGACTTGCGCTTGTCGCTGCAGGTGCAGATCGATGTGGCCGCAGAACTTGTCCGGTTGGACAAGGAGATTGCCCGTCTGCAAGGCGAGATACCTAAGGCTGAAGCCAAACTGGCCAATCAAAACTTCGTCGCCCGCGCCAAGCCCGAGGTGGTGGAGCAGGAACGCGCCCGCCTGGCCGACTTCAAGCAGGCTCTGGCACGCCTGCAGGACCAGCGCGCCCGCCTCGCGACTGCAGCCTGACCGAGCGCGGCGGCTGCGCCATGTGCAGCACCGCGTCGATGCGCTCGGCTACCACCCAGGCGCTGCGCAAGCGGGACTCGCGCGTGGTGCTGGCCACGCGGGGCGTGACCTGCAAGGTGTCGATGTGACGCAGCGGCCGACCCGGGTCCTGCGCCCCAGGCTCCATGCTGTCCAGCCAGGCCGCGGCCACCGGTCCCTCGGTCAAAGCGTGAGCCAGGGCATGTTCGTCAAAGATGTCCGAGTGAGCCAGGCTCACGATCACCTGGTTGTGCTTGGCCAGGCTGAGCAGGCGGTCACCGAACAGCCCGTCGAAACGGGCGTAGTGGGTCAGCAGCACACACACCGCGTCACTGTTGCGCATCAGGTCGATCAAACCCACCGGCTCGATACCGGCTTTGGCCCAACTGGGGTCATTGGCATGGACGCCCGGGTCGTAGCCCAGCACCTTGGCGCCAAAGGCTGACAACAAAGTGGCCAGGGACTGAGTGGTGGGCGTTGCACCCACCAGACCCACCACGCTGCCGCCCACTTCGCGGCCGACCAACAGTCCTTCGTCGGTAACGATGGGCACCCGCCTCATCAGGGCCAGCACGGCACCCACCACAAATTCCGCTTCCGCCGCTGCGCTGGCACTGGTGGCACGCGCCACCTCGACCCCGGCCCTGACGCAGGCTTCCAAATCGATGTTTTCAAAGCCAGCCGACACCCGGCCCACCACCCGAAGGTGAGGCGCATGCCACAGCACGCTGGCGTCCAAGGTGACCGAAGGCGGCAGGATCGCCGCCCGGGCCGTGGACAGCGCGGCACGAAAGGCGATCGGATCGAAGGCCAGCTCAGGCGCGAACCGCACCTGATGACGGGTGCTCAGCCACTTCTGCACGTCGGCGTGCACGGGCTCGACGATCAGCACGTCCATGGGCACCAGCGGCAACGTGTCATCAAATTCTGTGAGGTCCACATGCCAGAATCGGCTGAACAACTCTCAACCTGAGTCCCCATGCACATAAAGAAGGCAATTTTCCCGGTCGCTGGCCTGGGCACGCGCTTTTTGCCGGCCACCAAGGCCCAGCCCAAAGAGATGCTGCCCGTGGTCGACAAGCCGCTGATCCAGTATGCCGTGGAAGAAGCCTACGCGGCAGGGGTTCGCGAGATGATCTTTGTGACCGGACGCCACAAGCGCCCCATCGAAGACCACTTCGACATGACCTACGAGCTGGAGGTGGCGCTGGAACAGGCCAACAAGCACGAGCTGCTGGCGGTGGTGCGCAGTGTCAAGCCCGATGACATGGAGTGCATCTACGTGCGCCAAGCCCAGGCCTTGGGCCTGGGCCACGCCGTGCTGTGCGGCCAGAAGCTGGTCGGCAACGAACCCTTTGCCGTGCTGCTGGCCGACGACCTGATGGTCGACGAAGAGCCGGTGCTCAAACAAATGGTGGCGCAGTATGCCGAGTGGCGTGCGTCCATCATCGCGGTGCAAGAAGTGCCGGCGCAACACACCCGGCGTTACGGCATCGTGGCGGGAACCGACGTCAACGACCGGTTGGTGGACATCAACCGCATCGTCGAAAAACCCGCCCCGGAAGATGCCCCGTCGCGCCTGGGTGTTGCCGGGCGCTACATCTTGACACCTGGCGTGTTCCACGAAATCGCCACTCAGCCGCGCGGCGTGGGTGGCGAGATTCAGCTCACCGATGGCATTGCTTCACTGCTGCGTCGAGAGAAGGTTTTTGCCTACCGCTACCGCGGCCGACGTTACGATTGCGGCAGCAAGGAAGGCTTTCTGGAGGCCAACGTCGAGTTGGCTCTGGCCCATCCCGAACTGGGCCCCGGGTTCAGGGACTACTTGAAGACCCTGCAGCTCTGAGCCAGGCGGCTCAGCGCCGCTTGAGCACGTGGCTGAAGTCGTTGCCAGCGGTGGTCTGTTCCATCAGATCGTTGCCGGTCTGGCGCGCGAAGGCCTGAAAGTCGCGCACGGATCCGGCGTCGGTGGACACCACGCGCAGCAGTTCACCGCTGACCATTTCTGCCAGCGCTTTCTTGGCCTTCAGGATCGGCAGCGGGCAGTTCAGGCCACGGGTATCGAGTTCTCGGTTGACTTCCATCATGTCCTTCATTCTAAGGGTGCGGCCGCAAGCCCATGAACGTAGGGCCTGGCCTGCGCAACCGCCACCCGTCGTTTGAAGCGCAGCCCATCGCTCATGCCGGAAACACGCCCGTGGACAGGTAGCGGTCGCCGCGGTCGCAGACAATGAAAACGATGGTGGCGTTTTCCAGTTTTTGCGCCAACTGCAAAGCCACCCAGCAGGCACCGGCCGCAGAGATGCCTGCGAAGATACCTTCTTCGCAGGCCAGGCGGCGAGCCAGGTCTTCGGCATCGGCCTGGCTGACCAACATCAACTCATCGACGCCCCGTGGGTCGTAAATCTTGGGCAGGTAGGCCTCGGGCCATTTGCGGATGCCCGGAATGCGCGACCCTTCGGCCGGCTGAGCCCCGATGATGCGCACCGCAGCGTTGCGCTCCTTCAGATAGCGCGACACGCCAGTGATCGTTCCGGTCGTTCCCATGGCGCTGACGAAGTGCGTCACCGTGCCCTGGGTATCGGCCCATATCTCCGGCCCGGTGGTCTCGTAATGAACACGCGGGTTGTCGGCGTTGGCAAACTGGTCCAGCACCCGGCCTTTGCCATCGCGCGCCATCTGATCGGCCAAGTCGCGCGCGTACTCCATGCCACCCGAACGCGGGGTGAGGATCAACTCGGCGCCAAAGGCCTTCATGGTTTGCGCACGCTCGATCGACAGGTCCTCCGGCATGATCAACACCATGCGGTAGCCCTTGATCGCGGCAGCCATCGCCAGCGCAATGCCGGTGTTGCCCGAAGTGGCCTCGATGAGGGTGTCGCCAGGCCGGATTTCGCCGCGCTCCTCGGCGCGCCGGATCATGCTGATGGCGGGCCGGTCCTTCACCGATCCGGCCGGGTTGTTGCCCTCCAGCTTGCCCAGGATCACGTTGCCACGCGCGGCTGTGGCCGCGCCGGGTAAACGCTGCAACTGCACCAAGGGCGTGTGGCCGATGGTGTCTTCCAGCGTCTTGTAGACCACCTGCTGTTTCATGTTGTTCTCCTCAATCGCCGGCAATTGTCGCAGCCAGTACAGAAGGCCTCGGCTTGCATGTGATAATCCTGCCTGCTTCGGCGTGCCCCATGGCACTCCTGCCCTCGTGACGAAATCGGTAGACGTAGCGGATTCAAAATCCGCCGCCGCAAGGCGTGCCAGTTCGAGTCTGGCCGAGGGCACCAGCCAGGGTTTCATGGCGCCTCATCGCACAGCCAATGCCCACACTACCGCCGATCACCAAGTACTTCATGTTCGCCTGCCTGGCGGCCTTTTGTGTAGTGCAACTGTTCCAGCCGCTGGTGTTCTGGCTGGGGCTGTGGCCGGTCGACTCCGGGCGCTTCATGCCCTGGCAACTGGTGACCTACGCGCTGCTGCACCACGACCTGGCCCACCTGTTTTTCAACATGCTGGGCATCTGGATGTTTGGTGCCGAGTTGGAACGCCTGTGGGGGCGCAACCGCTACATCCAGTTTGGCGTGGTCAGCGCCTTGACGGCCGCGCTGGCCCAGTTGCTGGTCACCTATTTGATGGGCAGCCGCGCCTACACCGTCGGGGCTTCCGGCGTCTTGTTCGGACTCTTGCTGGCCTACGCGCTGGCCTTTCCACGCCGCAGCTTTGACCTGGTGGGCTTTTTGCCGATGGTGCTGCTGCTGTTGCCATCGCCCATCTTGAACATCGCCGGCATGGTCTTGTACTTCATGCTGCTGACCAACCGCCAGGCGGTCCCGATCCCGCCGGTCTATGTCCCGGCACTGATCATGGTCAGCATCTACGGCGTGCTGGAACTGGCCTTGGGCTTGTTCACGCGCAGCGGCATCGCCCACTTCGCCCACCTGGGCGGCATGCTGGGCGGCTGGTTGATGGTGAAGTACTGGCGCCACGCCGGGTTCAAGCGGCGCGGCTGAGCGGATAAACGGACAGGATCGCGGTCAACCCGCTGTCAATCCTTCCATCACCGTCGGGTAGTGCAGCTGCAGTCGCAGTTCGCGCAGCAGGCGCTGGTTGTCCAGGCGCCGCGACTCGCTCATGAAACTCAACTGCATCGGACTGAGCAGGTCTGCAGCCTGATCGCGACCGATGCGGGGCGGCGCTGGCAGCTGGCAGAGCCGGGCTGCCAGATCAAAGTATTCGCCCATCTTCAGCTCGGTGCTGTCGCTGGCGTGATAGACCCGCCCGGGCAGACCGTGGGTCAGAGCCCTGACGCAGATGCGCGCCAGATCGTCGGCGTGGATGTGGTTGGTGTAAACGTCGTCCTGCGCCTGCAGCACGGGCGTGCCACGCAACAGCCGCTCGCGCGGATGGCCGCCTTCACGGTCGCTGGCATAGATGCCGGGAATTCTGAGCATGCTGACCCGTGCGCCTGTGCTGCGCCCGAACCACCGCACGCGCAGCTCCGCGTCGACGCGGCGGCGCGCCCTGTCGCTGCCGGGCTGCACCGCGCGGGTTTCGTCAAAACGCGCGCCGGCGCAATCGCCATACACGCCGCTGGTGCTGGCGTAGACCAGGCGTTGGACCCGACCGCCCCTGGCCAGTGCTGCAAGCAGGGCTTGCGTGCGGGGGTCTTCGACGCCCTGCAGCGGCGGCGGCGCCAGGTGCAGAACCGCATCGGCCAGGCCGCCCAGGCGACCCAGGGTCTGCGGCTGGTCCAGGTTGCCGAACATAGGCTGCGCGCCCAAGGACCGCAGTGTTGCCAAACGCTGCGGCGAAGAACTCAGCGCCAGCACACGCCAACGACCTTGCAGCAGCTTCAGCACGCGGACACCCACGTCGCCGCAACCGACGATCAGCAAGGTGGGACGTTTCATGCGGGTCGGTACAGCAGGCATGGCGCTCGGGCGTGAGGGGGATCGGGACAGCGGCCAATCGCGGCCTGGGGGCACAGGCACAATCGCGGCCGCAGTTTACGTTCGCCCACCCACTTCGACGGACGGCCAGGTCTTGGCCACTTCCCATGAGTTTTCAGATCACCATTGAACCCGCTGGCCGCCAGTTTGAAGCGCAGGTTGACGAAGCCATCTTGCCGGCCGCGATCCGCCAGGGCGTCGGCCTGCCTTACGGCTGTCGCGACGGCGCCTGCGGCTCGTGCAAAAGCCAGCTGCTGCAAGGACGTGTGATCCATGGCGCCCACCAGCTCAAGGCCCTGTCGCTGGCTGAGGAAGAAAGCGGCTTCATCCTGACCTGCTGTGCGGTGCCGCAAAGCGACTGTGTGGTGCAGGCTCGCAGCGTTCCCGGCGCGGGTGAGTATCCGGTGCTGAAAATGCCCAGCCGTGTGATGAGCATCAACCGGCCCGCCGACGATGTGGCCGTGCTGAAGCTGCAACTGCCGGCCAACCAGAACCTGCAGTACCGGGCCGGCCAGTACGTCGAATTCATCCTGCGCGACGGTGCCCGCCGCAGCTACAGCATGGCCAACGCGCCGCACGAACTGGGCAGCCCGCCGGCGATTGAATTGCACCTGCGCCACATGCCTGGCGGCAAGTTCACCGACCACGTGTTTTCCGCAATGAAAGAGAAAGATATCCTGCGCATGGAGGGGCCGTTTGGCACCTTCTTCCTGCGCGAAGAAAGTGACAAGCCCATCATCCTGCTGGCCAGCGGCACCGGCTTTGCGCCCATCAAGGCTCTCGTCCAGCAACTCCAGCACAAGGGTTCAACTCGGCCCGTGACCCTGTATTGGGGCTGCCGCCGCAAGGCCGATCTGTACCAACATGACTGGTGTCTGCAAGCCGCTGCAAACCTGCCGCACTTTCGTTATGTCCCCGTGTTGTCGGAACCCTCGCCAGGCGACGCGTGGACAGGCCGTACGGGCTTGGTTCACCAGGCCGTTATGGCCGACTGGCCTGACCTGTCTGGCTCCGAGGTCTACGCCTGCGGCGCACCGATCATGGTGGAGTCAGCCCAACGCGACCTGGTCGCCCGTTGCGGTCTTCCGTCCGATGCGTTTTTTGCCGACGCCTTCACCTCGGAAGCCGACAAGGTCTGACCCTTTTCAGCGGCAGCTGCACCGTGCTGGCGGCGTGCGCTACAGCGTCTGGCGAGCCGTTGGCCGGGCGGTGCGCGCTTCAGCGTTTCGCGACCCGTTGATCCGCAAGCCAGCCCAAGTTGGCACGCCTGGACCCACCACCGCTAAAAGCGCGGCGCAGGCCCCTGCCCTTCTTTCTTGGGCTCGCAGTGCATGTCGATGAGCCCCATGGCCTCACCTGCCGGCCCGACGATTTCACCTTCCAGATGGCCGGTCTGCCGGTCCACCGAGATGCGCGCCGCAGCCATCTTTTGAAACGGCGGGTGCCAGCTGAACAACCAACTGCCGCGCCAATCCATCACCGCCCGGTTGGACGCTTCGGGCTTGTAGATCACCGCGTAGTGGCTCTGGGTGGCGGTGTACTTCATGCGCTCACCGGTGGGCAGCACATTGGAGCGCTGCACAAAGGCGGTCATGTTGTTGTCGCGCAGCGCCAGTTCCAGGTGCGCGCCCCCGCTCTTGGCGGTGCGACGCGTCAGCGCTTCGAAGCGCACCTTGCTGTTTTCGTCTTCACTGCCGTCGTTTTTTTCCGCGACGACCACCGAGTTCGGTTCCTCGTCGGGTTTCTGAGCCACACCCAAGTCGCCTTTGGTGCCACGTGCCGGCGGCGCGCCCGCAAACACGTGGCCCTGGCAGTGCAGGTACAGGTGGAACATCTGGGCCTGGCTGTCAGCGGCCAGCGCCAACAACACGCCAACGATGAGCGCCTTGGATTGGTTCTGAACGACCATGGTGCCGATCAACCCTGCGGCTTGGGCTTGACCGCCGGTTTGGCGGGCGCTGGCTTGGTGGCGGCTGGCTTGGTAGCGGCTGGCGCGGTGGCTGGCGTGCTGGATGGTGCGGGCGCCGCAGGCTGTGCTGACACCTCACGACCAGCCTCGGTCTGACCACCCTGGACACCCAGCCGACCACCGGCACCCAGCCCGCCGCGCACGGTTTGCGCCTTGTAGTTGCGCAGCGCCTTGACCATCTGGTTGTAGGAGTCGGCAAACGCTGCAACCACCACCTTGCCGCGCGGTGTATTCGAGTAACCACCACCAGCGCCAGCCAAGCCGCCAGTGAAGGCCGATCCGAAAAAGCCAAAGTCAAAGTTCTTGCCGCTGCCTTCAGCCGCCGAGATTTGCACACCCGAGCGAATGTCCACCATCAGCAGCGTGGTCGACGCCTCGTTCACACCCACGTTGCCGGCCACAGCACCGGCCGCAACACCCAGCGCACCGGGCAGCAGGCCACCCAGGCCGCCGCCACCACCACCGGTCTTGCCAGAGAACTGGATGGACGGACGCATCAGGTAGTCGGCTGCAACCATTTGCCCACCGCCCATGTTGCTGCCCGCACGACCCTCGTCGCCTCGCATCAGGTTGCGTTCACGCTGCATGGCCTGCAGACCCGCACCGCGCTCGACGATGACAAAACAGTTGCTCTGCTGGATCATCAGGCGCAGCACGGGAATGGTCGATCCCAGGTTGTATTGACGC
>JANMHH010000520.1:0-2283 GCA_031375065.1 Rubrivivax sp.
GCTGCCGGGCATCGAGGGGCGTCTGTTCACGCCGCTGGGCATCGCCTACATCGTGTCGATCCTGGCGTCGATGCTGGTCTCGATGACCGTCACGCCGGTCATGTGCTACTACATGCTGCCGACGATGAAGCGCCTGGACCACGGCGACAGCCCGCTGGTGGCATGGCTCAAGCGCCAGGACGCCAAGCTGCTGACCTGGTCCTTTGGCCGCGCCAAGCTGCTGATGGCGCTGGCGGTGCTGGCCGTGGTCGGCGCCGCGGCGACCGTGCCCATGTTTCTACGCGCCTTCCTGCCGGCCTTCAACGAGGGTTCGCTGGTGCTCGGCCTGGTGATGCAGCCGGGCACCTCGCTGGCCGAGGCCAACCGCATCGGTGCGGTGGCCGAGACGCTGATCCGCCAGGTGCCTGAGGTCACGCAGGTGGGCCGCCGCACCGGCCGCGCCGAGCTCGACGAACACGCCGAGGGCGTGCACTCGGCCGAGATCGACGTCGACCTGAAGCGCGCAGGCGACGGACCCTCGCGCGACCGAGAAACCATCGTGGCCGACATCCGCGAGCGCCTGTCGACGCTGCCGGCGCAGGTGGCCATCGGCCAGCCCATCAGCCACCGGCTGGACCACCTGCTGTCGGGCGTGCGCGCGCAGATCGCCGTCAAGATTTTCGGCGACGACACCGACACGCTGCGTGGCCTGGCCGAGCAGATGCGCAGCCAGCTCGCGGGCGTGCCGGGGCTGGTGGACCTGACGGTCGAAAAGCAGGTGCTGATCCCGCAGATCACCGTGCGCCTGGACCACCGCAAGGCGGCGCAGGTGGGCTTGTCGCCGGGCGAGGCTATCCGCGTGCTGCAGGCGCTGACCGATGGCGCGCACGGCGCGGACATCGTCGACGGCCCGCGCCGCTACGAGCTGGTGCTGCGTCTTCCTGACAACCAGCGCAGCCCGCAGGACCTGGCACGCACGCTGATCGACACGCCGGCAGGCCGTGTGCCAGTGTCGAGCATCGCCACGGTGGAAGAGTCCGACGGCCCGAACCAGATCGGCCGTGAGAACGGCCGCCGCCGCATCATCGTCTACGCCAACACCGACGGCGGCGACATGGGGCGTGTCATCAAGGACATCCGCAGCATCATCGGTAAGACGCCTTTGCCGCCTGGCAACTTCATCAGTCTCGAAGGACAGTTCCAGGCCCAGGAACAGGCCACGCGCCTGATCGCCGGCCTGTCGGTGGTGTCGCTGGCGATGATGTTCCTGGTGCTGTATTCGCGCTACCAGTCGGTGGTGCTGGCCGGCATCGTGATGGCCAACATCCCGCTGGCGCTGATCGGCTCGGTGGTAGCCATGTGGATCGCGGGCGTGAGCCTGTCGGTGGCGTCGATGGTGGGCTTCATCACGCTGGCGGGCATCGCCACGCGCAACGGCATCCTGAAGATCAGCCACTACATCAACCTCGTCAAGTTCGAAGGCGAGAGCTTCGGCCAGGCCATGATCGTGCGCGGCTCGCTGGAGCGGCTGACCCCCGTGCTGATGACGGCACTGGTGGCGGCCTTTGCGCTGACACCGCTGCTGCTGGCGGCCGATGCCCCGGGCAAGGAGATCCTGCACCCGGTGGCGGTGGTGATCTTCGGCGGCCTGGTCAGCTCGACGCTGCTCGACACCTTGCTGACGCCAGTGCTGTACTGGCTGTTCGGCGAGCGCGCGACGCAGCGGCTGACCCAGCTTGAGCCCGACGCACCGGAAGGCGCCACCGGCGCCCAGGAAGCCTATTGAAATGAAGCCCCCAAGCTCGCTGTCGCTTGCTGCCCCCCAAGGGGGCGCTCAGTGGCTTCGGGCGGCCGGGCGCCACTGAGTTGAAATCAGGCCTGGCGGCGCCGCCTGTTCCAGTGCGCCGCACCCCGCAGGAGATCGAAGTGATGATGAAGAAACTGTTGACCGTCGTGGTGCTGGCGCTGTCGGCGCTGTCGATCAACGTGGCCATGGCCCATGGCGGCGCCAAGGCCAGGCACGGGGGGGTCGTTGCAGTGGCCAGCGATCTGGGTTTTGAGCTGGTCGGCACGCCCACCGGCGCGGCGATCTATGTCGAGGACCATGGCAAGCCGATGGTGCCCACGGGCATGACAGGCAAGCTGACGGTGCTCAACGGCGCCGAGAAGTCGGAGGCCGAACTCGTGGTCGCAGGCGACAAGCTCGAAGCCAAAGGGGTGAAGCTCGCAGCCGGTGCCAAGGTCGTGGCTGCCCTGACCACGCCGGACAAGAAGGCGATCACAGTGAGATTCACGGTGAAGTAG
>JANMHH010000526.1:0-8047 GCA_031375065.1 Rubrivivax sp.
CCCACCGCAGGCTGCGTGCCCGAAGCCTTGCTGGCCTATGAGCGACTGTGCCGGCAACTGCACGACGATGGCGGCCAGGCGCCGCTGCCGGCCACGCGCGAGCTGGCGCACGCGCTGAAGACCGCAGGGCGCCTGCCGCCCATCCAGGCCGTCCGGCCGCAGGTGAACGTGCCGCGGTCGATCGAGCAGCCCCCGCGCTTGGTCGGCCGCGACGCCGAGCGGGCCTGTGTGGCCGACCTGCAGCGCCGTGTGGTGTTGGTCGCCGGCGAACCCGGCGTCGGCAAGACCCGCTTGCTGGAAGACGCGCTGCCTGGCGCGCGTTGGTTGAGCTGCCGCGAAGGGCTGCAAAGCGTGCCCTGGGCCAGCGCCATCGACTACCTGGCCGACCACCAGGAAGGTTTGCCTGAACTGGGCAACCACCGGCAGACCCTGGCGCGCTTGCTGCCGTCGTTGGCGCCGGGCGAGTTGCAGGGACCCGCCGACCCCCTGACCGCGCAGCTGCGCACCTTGCAAGCCCTGGCCCACGTGCTGCACAGCGGCGCCAGCGCCGTGGTGGTCGACGACCTGCAGTGGGCCGACCCCGCGACCTTGGCCTTGGTGCTGCACTTGGCCCGCCAGCCGGGCCCGCCGCTGCGCCTGCTGTACCGCGTGGACGAGCGGACCCCCGCGATGGACGCCCTGTTTGAAACGCTGGAAGCGACGCTGCCGCTGCAGCGCCTGGTGTTGCAGCCCTTGTCGGCGGCAGCGGTGACGCAGATGCTGGCCAATTTGGCCCACACTGCGCAAGGGCCGCCTCGTTTCAGCGCCTGGTTGCACCACCGAACCGGTGGCAACCCGGTGTTTGTGCTGCAAACCCTGCGCGCGCTGTTTGAAAGCGGCCGGCTGCAGGCGCATGCCGAAGGCTGGTCCAGTGACCTCGACACGCTGACCGTGGACTACGCCGAGCTGGATGTGCCGGCCAACCTGGCGGGCCTGGTGAAACGGCGCCTGTCGGGCTTGCCCGAGCCGGCGCGCCGGGTGCTGTCGGTGGTGGCGCTGCTGGGGTCGGTGGTGGACACCGCGCGCATTGCCGCACTGGCCGAGGTCTCGGCCTGGTCGGCAGCGGAGTCCATCGCGCTGGCCCAAGGCGCCGGGCTGCTGCAGGGCCAACGTTTTGTGCACGACCTGATACGCCACAGTGTGCTGGAGGCCACGCCAGCGGCTGTGCGCCAAGTGCTGCACAGCGGCGTGGCGCGCGACTTTGGTGGCCTACTGCCGCCCGCGGCGCTGGCTCACCACGCCTGGGCCGCTGGCGACACCGCAATGGCCGTGCAGCACACCCGGGCTGCCGCTGAACACTACGGCCATGCCGGCCTGCATGCCCAGGCCGTGCTGCTGCTTCAGCAAGCCCTGGCGCGCGACATCGCCACGCACGAACAAGGCCAACTGCACAGCCAGCTGGCGCAGTTGCAGTTGGCCGCTGGCGACCTGCAGCAAGCTGAAGTGTCTGCACAGGCGGCCATCGAAGCGCCCGCCTGGCCTGCCGAACGCGCGCTGGCGCTGTGCTGCCTGGCCACCTTGCGAATGCAGCAGGGGCGCATGCAAGACGCGCGCACGGCGCTCGACGAGGCCGCGGCGTCAGACCCCGACACCGAGGCCTGGCTCAATGCCCGTGGCCAGCTGGCGCAATTTGAGGGCCGAGCCGCCGATGTGGTGGGCGACTTCGAACGCCAGGTGGCGCTGCTGCGGCGCCAGCCGGTGTCGGTGAAGCTGATCACCACACTGGCCAGCCTGGGTTCTTTGTACAGCGAGACCGGCCAGGACAGCCGTGCGCTGGCGGTGCTGGAAGAAGGCTACCGGCTGGCCCAGCGGCTGGGCGCACGGTACGCCCAGGTGGAGGTGGCGGTGAACCTGCTGCGCACCTTGACCGACCAGCAGCTTGACTTGCAGGCTATTGCCGTGGCCGAAGAGTCGCTGGCCCTGGGCGAGTACGACGCCAGTGCCACGCTGCGCAACAACCTGGCCTGGGCGCTGCGCGCCTTGGGGCGCCTGGACGAAGCCCGGGCGCACTACGCAGCGCTGCAAGGCTGCAGCGACCCGACCTTGGCACTGATGGCCAGCGCCAAACTGATGGAGATGGCGGGCGAGGCGGACGACACCGAACAGGCCCGGCACCTCGCCCAGCACCTGCTGGCCCACATGAACAGCACCGAGGCCTACCTGGCCCACGCGGTGGCCGTGCTGGCGGTGTTGCGTCACGGCAGCGACGAGCAGGCCCTGCAGGCCCAGCGCCACCTGCGTCGGCAGGCGCTGGACCCCTCGCTCAGTGAGCGCTTGAGCGCGGCGCTGCAGGCGCGCGGCATCGACCCGGCGCTTTACCTGCCCGAGGCTGCTGCGCAGCACTGACCGCAAGGGCGGGCTGGTGGTTGGACCCGCCGCCGTGGTGCGGTGAGACGGTGCTGAGACGGTCGCCGCCTAGCCTGCAAGCTCGATCCAACACAGGGCGGGCGCATCATGAAAAACACAAGGCGTTTCTGGCTGGCTGCGGCCAGCCTGGCAGGGCTGGTCTGGCTGACAGGCTGTGGCGGCGGCGGGGGTGGCGAGACCACGCCGGCTCCGGTGGCGCCCGCACTGCCCACGGTCACCAGCGTGCTGGTGCAGGCCCAGCGCAGTGATGGCAGCGCCATCGCCGGTGTGGCGGTGCGCGCCAGCAGCGGCGCCACCGCGCAGACCGACACCCTGGGCCAGGCCACGCTGAGCCTGCCTCAGGCGCAGGACGTGACCTTGTCCTTCACCAAGATCGACCTGGCCAACCAGGTCAAGGTGCTGCGGGTGCCAGCGGGCAGCATCAACACCACGCTGGCGGTGACCCTGCTGGCCCGCGAAGCGCCACTGGCCGTGGCCGACATCGCGGTCGGTGGCACCGTCAGCGGCAAGGACGGCGTGCGCGCCGAGTTTCCGGCGGGCAGCCTGGTCAACGCTGCTGGTCAGGTGGTGACAGGCGCGGTGCAGGTGCAGATGACGCCAGTCAACGTGCTGTCGCAGACGGCGGCCTTCCCGGGCCGCTTTGCCGGCACGCCAGCAGGCGCGGTGGCCGGTGCAGCACCGGTGGCCATCGTCAGCTTCGGCACCGCCGAGTTCGTGCCGACGCAGGGCGGCCAAAAGCTGCAGGTGGCACCGGGCAAAACGGTGACCATCGAGATCCCGATGTACGCCGACAAAAACACCGACGGCAGCGCCGTGCGGCTGGGGCAGGTGATCCCGCTGTGGTCGCTGAACGAGACCACCGGTGTGTGGCTGCAGGAAGGCACCGGCACCGTGGTGGCCAGCCCCAGCAGCCCCACCGGTCTGGCGCTGCGCGCCAGCGTTTCGCACTTCACGTGGTGGAACTGCGATGACATCTCGGGCCCCGCCGCAAGCATCCGCGTCAAGTGCATGCTGCTCGACGCAGCGGGCAATCCCACCGTGCCCTTGGCCGCAGGCCAGACATGCGCGGTGCGTGCCGAGGTGCCGGACAGCCGACGTCGGCCAGTCACCCTGGCCAGCGAGACCGTCGGCCCTGAAGGCAGCGGCGGACTGCTGATACCCGCAGAGACGGTGGTGGATTTGACGGCGGTCAACATCAATCTGGCGGTACGTCTGACGGGTTTTGCCAGCGTGAACGTCACCCGCGGCACCAGCGTGAACGTGGTGATCGGTTTGTCTTCTCCTGTCACGGTGACGATTGAGCAACCGGCAACAGGTGCCACGTTGCCTGCGTTGGCCAGTGCCGTGGTGAACGTCGGCGAGGTCGTGGACCGCGTGGACCTGTTTGTTGGCGGACTCAAGGTCGCCGAAGACAGCAGCGCGCCTTATCAACCCACCTTCAGTACCGCAGGCCTTGACGAAGGCTACGTCCAACTTCGCGCGCGCGCCGTGCGTGGTGGCTTGCCGGTGGGTGTGAGCGATGCGCGCGTCGTGATCGTCGACCGCACGCCACCTGTGGTCACGCTTTCGCGATTGAACGCCACCGCCGGTGACGGCCGGGTCGAATTGCTGGCGCAGGTGAGCGACCTGTCGCCCATCACCCGGGTGGAGTTCTTCCGTGGCAACACGCTGATCGGCCAGAGCGCGAGCCTCCCGTTCAGCTTCACCTACACGCTGCAGCCGGGCGACACACCCAGTGTTGACTTCACTGCACAGGCGCGCGACCCGGGTGGCAACCTGGGCACCAGCAACGTCATTTCCTTCGGCACGCTGGCGCCCACCGTGAGCCTGGCACGCAGCCCGACCACGGCCTCGATCAACGCGAGCCTGACGCTGACGTTCACGGCCACCGCGGCCAGCCGCAATGGCAACGGCATCAACCGCGTGGAGTTCTTCAAAGGCTCCATCAAGCTGGGTGAGGACAGCCTTGCGCCATACGAACAGCTCTACACCGTGACCGGTGCCGACGATCCTGGCTTCAACATCATGGCCAAGGCGATCGACAACGCGGGCATCGCCGCCACGGCAAGCCTGACCGTGCCCGTCAACATCAGCTCGGGCGACGCGGTACTGCCCACCGTGGCACTGGACGCGATTGCCAGCCCGGTGACGAACGGCGCGCTCGAACTCGCCGCCACCGCCAACGACAACTTTGGCGTGGCCAAGGTGGAGTTCACCATCAACGGCGTGTTCCAGGGCGAGCGCACGGCACCCGTGAACGGCAAATACCGGCTGCCAGTGGACGTGAGCCTGCTCGACGGGCCGACGACCTTCGAAGCGCGCGCCTTTGACGCGGCGGGCAACAGCGCGTCCTCCACCCAAACCGCCACGGTCAGGATCGTGGCGACGCTGCTGGCGGGCTCGGGTGACCAGTTGCCGCACAACCAGACGAGCTGCGCGCCCTCGATGGCCTTTGCCGCAGACGGCACGCCCTTCGTGGTCCATATCGTGGGTGACCCCTCGACCGGCGCGACCGATGCGCGCGTGTCTCGTCGCGTGGGCGGCGTCTGGCAATCGCTGGGCAACGCCAACGACAGCGGCAGCCGCATCAACGACGGCGAGTGCGCCACGATCGCCATGGCGGCGGGGGACGTGCCCTTCGTCGCCTTTGTTTCGAGACAGGGGCGCACGGGTTCGGGTGAATTGCGCAAGTTGGTGCGCCGCTTGAACGGCGTGAATTGGGAGACGTCGCGTGAAATCGTGGCCGGCCTCAGTGACCTGATCCAGGTCGCCGCCGACAACGCAGGCCGACCGGTCATCGTCTGGAGCGGCACCGTGTTCGGCAGCGACATCCGGCTGAATGTCGAGCGCTTCAACGGCACCGGCTGGGATGTGCGGGCCAGCGGCTTCGGTTCACTGGGTGGACAGGGCGCGGGCGCTTACCGCTTCACCGTGAGGCCGGACAACGATGTCGTCATCGCCGGCGTCTCAGGAATCGGGGCGGGCGGCCAGGCGGTGCTGGCCTTCCGCGTCAGCGACGCCGGGACCTTTGCGCTGGCCGATGCCTCGCGCGTGATCGATCAGGTGGGCGGCGGCGGTGCCTTGGGCGTTCTGGATGTGGCGGCCAATGCCTCGGAGATCGTGGTGGCCTACGGCAGGTTTCTGGGCAGCCAGTCGCAGACCACGCGTGTCGTGCGCTTCAACGAAGCGGCCACGCGATGGGAACTGCTCGGCACCGAGCAGGATCAGTTCAGTCCGCAGCGCCAGACCGCGCTGGCCTTCCAGGGCGGCACGCTGGTGCAGGTGGCCTCGGGTGTTGGCCAGAGCGGTTTGGGAACTGAGGCGCGTCGCTTGAATGGCGCCAGCTGGAGCGGCTTGACGCCGCTGCAGCCCGTGCGCAGCGCGGTGGCCCGCGCGGTGGTCGACAGGGGTGTGCTGTTCATCGTCTACACCCATCTCACCGAGTGCTGCGGTCCCGGTGGTGTCGGCGTGGCGCGCCTGAACGTGCCTTGAGCGGCCATGCAGCACCGGCCCACGCGGGATGCGGCGGTTGCGCCCGCCGCCCTCGCCACCGTCAACCATCGGCACAGCTACTTGTTGCGTGTGCAGGGCGGGCTGCCCGGCCCCTGCTACCTGCTGCAGGACCTGGGTACGGGGGAGCGCCATTGGCTGGTCGGCCAGGCCGAGCTGCAGCAGTTCCTTCTGGGCTGCAAGCCGGTGCAGCGGCTGCGTTGAGCCCAGGCGTTGTCGATGTCTGGTGACCCGACCTGGGTCCGCAGGCAGGACTTGTTCGATTCCAAACCCGCGCCACCGTGCGCACCTTCAGGAGAGTCAGCACCATGAAAACCTTCAACACCCGGCGCCTGGCGCGCCTTTGTGCGGCGGCCTCGGCATTGGGGGCTGTTGCGGCAGGCGCCGTGCCCGTCAGCGCCGTGATTGACGGCTTGCCACCGGGGCTGTCCACACGGCTCATCGCTTCGAAGATCACCTGCGGATCTTTCACACCCCGCATCGACCGCTTTGCCGGTGTGCCCATGGCCGAAAACAGCTTCACCGTATTCGACACGGTGGTCGGCGTGGGCGGCATCACGCTGCTGCGACCCCGCATCGTCACCACCTACAGCGCGCAAGCCGACTTCTCCGACAGAGGATGCGACGGTACGCCGACACAGCTTCAGTTTTCCGTCGATGTCGACGGCGAGCGGACTTCGGCGTCGCCGGTCTTCAGAACCGCTGGCGTGAGCAGCAGCACACGGGTTGACGGGTCGATCCGTGTGGCCACCACCCTGCGGGGGTTTTCGCAAGGCTTGGTTTCAGGACCGGCTGGGAGCCTGGCGCCCTTTGTGCAGTTCACGCGCGGCCTCTTCAATCGGGTCGTGGTCTCGCACAGCGACCCCTTCGGCGCGGCATCGGTGGCTGCGCCAGTGCTCGAATTGGTCCTGCCGAGCCCGACAGCCCCGAGAGGTTTCGCGGTTTCCACCCGCCTGTTCATCACCAGCAGCGGCGAAAAGTGCATTCGCGCTCAGTTCACCACGCGCTGCCAAACCAGCGGGATCCTGAGTCACGGGGGTGTGGACTTGAGCACGGACTCCACCGAGCACAGGCCGGGCAGTCGCACCAGCGCGTCGGGCAGCACCTTTGTCTTCAAGCTCAGCAACAGCTTTCCCATCGGCACCTACACGCTCAATGCCTGGGCCGACGATGTGGACCCGTTTGATTACCTGGTCGATGACGTGCCGACCGAACTGGACTTGATCAAGTGGACCCCGGTCACGCAGAGTGTGGTGATCCAGTAAGTCCAGGTGCGGCTTGAACGGGGACCGTTTGACGCGGGGTGTCAAGCGGCGCACCCAAGGTTGGGCATGGCAAGCAGGGCCGCATTTGCGACGCGCGTCACCCCATGCGCACCAGCCGACCCGGACGCTGCGGCGTGACCCTGCCGTAGGACTGAACACACTGCCCTGCGACCCAGGTGCCGACATAGCCCTGGCCCTTTTGCAAGAAACGTTTGCCGCCAGCCGGCATGTCGCGCACCAGTTCAGGTGAACCCACCGCCAACCCGGCGGGGTCGATCAGGTTCAGGTCGGCGCGCTGGCCCAGCTGGATGCGGCCGCGGTCGCGCAGGCCCACGTAGTCGGCGTTGCGGGCGCTGAGCAGCTGCACGGCGGTTTGCAGCGGCAGGCCGCGGTCTGCACCTTGGGCAGCACGGTCGCGGGCCCAGTGCGTCAGCATGAAGGTGGTGGCGCTGGCGTCGCAGACGGTGCCCACGTGGGCACCGGCATCGCTCAAGCCGAACAAGGCGCGCGGGTGCTGCAGCATCTGGCCCACCACGTCCAGGTTGCCATCGTTGTAGTTGAAGATGGGGAAGTAGACCAAGCTGCTGCCGTCGCCTTGTGCGAAGTGGTCGTACAGGGCTTCCAGCGCGGTGACGCCGCGCTGCTTGGCGCGCACATAGAAGCTGGCGGTGACAGGCGGCTCGTAGTCGGGCTGGCTGTCGAGCGGGAACATGCGCGCCGCGATCAGTTCGATGCGCGCCAGCAAGATGTCCACCAGCGGAGGCACCGGAGTACCGTCGCCGCTGATGCGTTCGCTTTTCTCGGCCAGGATGCGCGCCTTGCGCGCCGGGTCGCGCAGCGCGGCGGCGCGGCTGGTCAGCGGCAGG
>JANMHH010000527.1:0-1648 GCA_031375065.1 Rubrivivax sp.
TTCTACCGCCCGTTGGCAAACCAGGTGCGCGCGATGCCGGTGCCGGTGATCGCGGCCGTCAATGGCGTGGCCGCCGGCGCGGGCGCCAACCTGGCCCTGTGCTGCGACCTGGTGCTGGCGGCGCGCAGTGCATCGTTCATACAGGCCTTCAGCAAGATCGGTCTGGTGCCCGACTGTGGTGGTACCTGGCTGCTGCCGCGCCTGGTTGGCCGCGCCCGCGCGCTGGGGCTGGCCATGACCGGTGACAAGCTGCCGGCCGAAGAAGCCGAACGCATTGGGCTGATCTGGCGCTGTGTCGATGACGCCGCACTGGCCGACAGCGTGCAGGCCCTGGCGCAGAAACTGGCGCTGATGCCAACCAAGGCCCTGGTTGAAACGCGCCGCGTGCTGGACAGCGCCATGGCGATGGACTTCGGTGACGCCATCACCCAGGAAGCCAATGCCCAGCGCGAACTGGGGCGAAGCGCTGACTTTGCTGAGGGTGTGAGCGCTTTTTTTGCCAAGCGCGCACCGGTTTTCAAGGATCGCTGAAAGCCTGTGAATGAAACCAACCCACCTGTTCCGGTCATGACCCCGCAAGCGTTGGCCGAAGCCTGTCGCGACTGGATGTGGCGCAACGACCGCGCCTCAAAAGGCCTGGGCATGCAGGTGCTGGCCGTCAGCCCGGGCGGCGCGACCCTGAGCATGGCGGTGCGCGAAGACATGCTCAATGGGCACGACATCTGCCACGGTGGATTCATCACGACGCTGGCCGACAGCACCTTTGCGTTTGCCTGCAACGCCTACAACGAAGTCACCGTGGCGTCAGGGTTCGACGTCAACCTGATCGCCGCCGCACGGCTGGGCGATCTGCTGACGGCCACCGCCGTGGAGATCAGCAAAGCCGGCCGCACGGGCGTCTACGACATCAACGTGCGCAACCAGCGCCAAGAGCCCGTCGCCGCGTTCCGGGGCCGGTCGTACAGCATCAAGGGCAAGCCGATCATCGAAGGCCAGGCGGTGGGCAAAGCCGCCAGCAAGCCGGCCTGATGGAGACACTTGCATGACCGTGATGCAGCCCGCCCCTGGCGACCTGGAGCCCATCGAACGCGCCAGCCGCGACGAGTTGCAGGCGCTGCAGTTGAAGCGCCTGCAGTGGACCTTGCAGCACGCCTATCAAAACGTGCCGCACTACCGCCAGGCCTTTGATGAAAAGGGCGTGCACCCGAGCGACTGCAAGACGCTGGCTGACCTGGCCCGGTTTCCGTTTACCCACAAGGCGGCGCTGCGCGACAACTACCCGTTCGGCATGTTGGCCGTGCCGCGCCAGCAGGTGGTGCGCGTGCACGCCAGCAGTGGCACCACCGGCAAGCCCACGGTGGTGGCCTACACCCAGGGTGACATCGACCGCTGGGCCGACCTGGTGGCGCGCAGCATCCGCGCTGCCGGCGGGCGGGCCGGGGACATGGTCCATGTGGCCTATGGCTACGGCCTGTTCACGGGCGGCCTGGGCGCGCACTACGGCGCCGAGCGCCTGGGTTGCACCGTCATCCCCATGGGTGGGGGGCAGACTGAAAAGCAGGTGCAGCTGATCGAGGACTTCAAGCCCGACATCATCATGGTCACACCCAGCTACATGCAGGTGATCGTCGAGGAGTTTCGGCGCCTG
>JANMHH010000042.1:0-3640 GCA_031375065.1 Rubrivivax sp.
CGTGGGCGGGCACCAGTCGCTGAAGACCAATGTGCGGGTCATCGCCGCGACCCACCAGAACCTGGAAGAGCGGGTTCGCCAGGGTGTGTTTCGCGAAGACCTGTACCACCGGCTCAACGTCATCCGCCTGCGCTTGCCGCCTTTGCGCGAGCGGCGTGAAGACATCCCCATGCTGACCCGGCTGTTCCTGGGCAAAAGCGCCAAGGAACTGGGCGTGGACGCCAAGCGCATCACCGAAGAGGCGCTGGACAAGCTGGCGAGCTTTGACTTTCCGGGCAATGTGCGCCAGCTGGAAAACCTGTGCCACTGGCTCACCGTGATGGCCCCAGCGCAGTTGGTGGAGTCCAAGGACTTGCCGGCTGAGCTGCTGGGCGCCGATGCTTCGAGCTCGGGCGCAGCGGTGGTGGCGCCCGCATTGACCGAAGCGAGCGCGGCAGCTTCAGCGATCTTGTCCGACCCGGGTGCAGCGGCAGCCAGCGCTGGCGCACCGGCAGCGGCCTGGTTGGCCGACCTGCAGCGGGATGCCCGGCGGCGCCTGGAAGCCCACGAAAACGACGTCTGGGAGGCGCTGACGCAGCAGTTCGAGGCCAGCCTGATTCAGACCGCCTTGGACATCACACGCGGGCGCCGCATCGAAGCGGCGCAACGCCTGGGAATCGGGCGCAACACCATCACCCGCAAGATTCAGGAGCTGGGTCTGCCGGATTGACGCCCCGGGCAGCAGGCCAACAGGCCAGCAGGGCAGCGGTCAATGCTGCCGCTCACATCGCCAGTTCGGCAACCACAGGTGCGTGGTCGCTGGGTCTTTCGTTCTTGCGCGGCAGCTTGTCGATGTGGCAAGACTGCACCTGGGGTTTCAGCGCGGCGCTGACCAGGATGTGGTCGATGCGCAAGCCCTGGTTCTTGCGGAAGGCCAGGTTGCGGTAGTCCCACCAGGACCAGGGCTTGGGCGGCTGCTCAAACAAGCGAAAGGCGTCGCTCAGGCCCAGATCGATGAGGCCTTGGAAGTGCGCTCGCTCTTGCGGCGTGCACAGCACCTGGCCAGCCCAGGCCACCGGGTCGTAGACGTCGCGGTCCTCGGGTGCGATGTTGTAGTCGCCCATCAACACCAGACGAGGATGCTGCGCCAGCTCAGCCTTGACGTAGCCGCGCAGCGCTTCCAGCCAGCCCATCTTGTAGATGAACTTGTCACTGTCGGGTGCCTGCCCGTTGGGGATGTAGGCGCCAATCACCCGCACCCCTGAAACTGTGCCGGTGATGACCCGGGCCTGCTCATCGGCCAGCCCGGGGATGTTTTTCACCACGTCGATGGCCGCGCTGCGGCTGAGCAGCGCAACACCGTTGTAGGTTTTTTGCCCGAACCACTGCACCTCGTAGCCAGCGGCTCGAATCTCGGCGTGCGGGAATTTGTCGTCGGTGAGCTTGGTCTCTTGCAGCACCAGCGCATCCACGGGGTTGGCTTGCAGCCAGTCCAGCACCTGCGGCAGGCGCACGGCCAAGGAGTTGACGTTCCAGGTGGCGAGTTTCATGGTTCCAGTTTGCTACTGACCTGATTGTATTTTTGCTGGATTGTTCAGAGACTACCCCCAGTCATACCCCCACTTCGTGAGGATCGCTTGGGACGAAGCAGGCTCCATCGTTGGGCTGCTGCTCTGCAGCCTGATGGCGCTGCAGCAAGACATCGAACTCGATCGGCACGCCGATGAACATCGGCGCCATCGTCGCACAGTCCTGCGCCAGGGCATTTGTGGCATCTGTCGGTCACGCCGGAAACAGTCACAGTCACTGATGTTCTGGCGCCCAACATGGTGCGCTCTAGAACACCGACCATCCGGTGCGCCGCGAGAGGCTCTCAAGCGCCAGTGCGCCCACCAGCGAATTGCCTGAGGTGTTGAGCCCTGGCGACCACACCGCGACGGAGGCGCGGCGTGGCGCGATGGCCAGGATGCCACCGCCCACGCCACTCTTGCCGGGCAGGCCGACGCGGAAGGCAAAGTCGCCCGAGGCGTCGTAGTGACCGCAGGTCATCATGATGGCGTTGATGCGCCGTGCGGCCTGTTTGTCCACCACGCGCTGCTTGCGCAAGGGATCGACGCCTTCGTTGGCCAGGAACAGGCCCGCCCGCGCCAGCTGCACGCAGTTCATGCTGAGCGCACACTGGTTGAAGTAGGTCTCGAGCACGCAAGCCACGGGGTTGGTGATGTTCCCAAAAGCGCGGATGAAGTTGGCCAGGCTGGCGTTGCGAAACCCGGTCTCGGCTTCGGACTGGGCCACCTCGCGGTCGATGCTGACGCCGCCGTCGTCGGCAAGTTCGCGCATGAAGTTCAGGATCTCGGCGATCACGGTGTGCGGCGGCCGTTGCGCCATCAAAGCATCGGTGACGACGATGGCGCCGGCATTGATCAGCGGGTTGCGCGGGATGCCCAGCTCACGCTCCAACTGCACGATGGAGTTGAAGGGCGAGCCCGAAGGCTCGCGCCCGACGTGGCGCCACAGTTCGTCGCCCAGGCGGCCCAGCGCCATGGTCAAGGTGAAGACCTTGGAAACGCTCTGGATCGAGAAGGGCACGCCGCTGTCGCCGATGCAGGCCGACTCGCCGGAGCAGGTGACCACGGCCAGGCCGAACTGGCCTGGGTTGACTCGGGCCAGGGCGGGGATGTAGTCGGCCACGCGCCCGCTGCCGAATTGACCCAGCACGTCGCCCCGCACGGCGGCCAGCAATTCAGTCAGTTCCTGGTTTTTCAACATGTCGTGCGACTTTTGTAATGGCTGCCTGCGTGTTTCGACTCTTGAGGGCTTGGTCGGCGGGAAGCCGCGACTCTTACCAACGGACACTGGAGAAGTGCTTGACCTACTGTCTCGGAATTCTGCTCCCCCAAGGCCTGGTGCTGGCTTCTGACTCGCGCTCCAACGCGGGGGTTGACCAGGTGGCGCTGGTGAAGAAGCTGGCGGTGTTCGAGGTCCCGGGCCAGCGTGTGGTGGTGGTCTTGTCGGCCGGCAACCTGGCCACCACCCAGGCGGTGGTGACGGCGTTGCGCGAAAGCGCCGGCAGCGGTGCCTTCGGGCAGGACATCCACGCCGCGCGCAGCATGTTCGACGTGGCTCAGATGGTGGGCACCAAGCTGCGCGAGGTCATCGCTCGTGACGGCAGCCACGTGCAGCCCTTTGGCGACCCCAACGGTACCTTCCTGGTGGGTGGGCAGATCGTGGGCGAGCCGACGCGGCTGTTCCACATCTATTCGGCCGGCAACTTTGTTGAGGCCTCAGACCGTTCGCGCTTTCTCCAGCTGGGTGAAACCAAGTATGGCAAACCCATCCTCGACCGCGCCTTGAACCACGACACCAGCCTGGACGAAGCCGCCAAGTTGTCGTTGCTGTCCTTTGACGCCACCATGCGCAGCAACCTGTCGGTCGACGCGCCCATCGACCTGATGCGCTATGCCACCGACAGTTTCACGGCCAGCAACCTGGCCACGCTGGAGAAGGACGACGCGTACTGGATGGAACTGCGCCAGCGTTACGCAACGGGCTTGTCCAGCCTGGTCAGCAGCATCCCGGCACCACCGAACTGGGGTTGAAGTGCGGACGCCGCAGCGCCAGTCCAGTCCACGCTCGATGAAAGTAAACCCATGAAAAAGAC
>JANMHH010000091.1:0-3973 GCA_031375065.1 Rubrivivax sp.
ACGTAGGCGCCCGGCTTGGCCTGCAGCATGAACGCAAAGTCTTCCGACGGCATGCTCGGTTCCTGAGCCACCACCCGCTCGGGCCCCACCAAATCGCGCATCACCTGCGCTGCAAACTCGGCCTCGTGCGGGCTGTTGATCACCGGTGGCGCGCGGCGCAGAAACTCCACCTCGCAGGTGGTGCCGTGGGCCGCCGCCGTGTGCTCGGCCACAGCCTTGAAGCGGGCTTCGACGACATCCAAAGCCGCTACGCTGAAGGTGCGCACGGTGCCCTCCAGCGTGCAGCGGTCGGGCACCACGTTGCTGGCCTCACCCGCGTGAAGCGTGGTCACCGACAGCACCACCGCGTCGATCGGCCGCACGTTGCGGCTGACGATGGTTTGCAGCGACTGCACGATCTGGCAGGCCACCGTCACCGGGTCTAGCCCCAGGTGCGGCATGGCTGCGTGGGCGCCTCGGCCGTGGACCACCACCTTGAAGGTGCTGGCCGAAGCCATCACCGGCCCGGCGCTGGCGGCAAAGGTGCCGGCGGCCAAACCGGGCCAGTTGTGCAGGCCGAAGACGGCTTCCATCGGAAAGCGTTCGAACAGGCCCTCTGCCACCATCATCTGCGCGCCGCCGCGCCCTTCTTCGGCCGGCTGGAAGATCAGGAAAACCGTGCCGTCGAAGTTGCGCGTTCGCACCAGTTCGTGGCCGGCCGCCAACAGCATCGCGGTGTGGCCGTCGTGCCCGCAGGCGTGCATCTTGCCCGGATGACGGCTGCGGTGATCGAAGGCGTTTTGCTCCTGCACCGGCAAGGCGTCCATGTCGGCGCGCAGGCCCACCGCGCGGCCGCTGGCGCCGCCGTCACGGCCGTGCACGATGCCCACCACACCGGTCCGCGCCAGGCCGCGGTGTAGGGGGATGCCGCTGGCGCTGAGCCGGGCCGCCACCAGCGACGCCGTGCGGTCTTCCTCCAGACCCAGTTCGGGGTGGGCATGGATGTCCCGGCGCAGCGCCGCCCAGACTTCGGCTTGCTGGACGATCGCGTCGGCCAGATTCATGGGCCGACCTGCGCGGTCATGCGCTGCAGGGCAGCTTCATGCATGCGCGCTGCGCAGGGCCTGTTCCAGGTCTTGAATCAGGTCAGCACCGTCTTCAACGCCCACCGACAAACGCAGCAGATCCTCCGGCGCCGGCGTGCCCGCACCTTCAACGCTGGCCCGGTGTTCGATCAGGCTCTCGGTGCCGCCCAGCGACGTGGCCCGTTTCCAGAGCTGGGTCTTGGCCGCCACCGCGATGGCGGCCGCCTCGCCACCGCGGGTGCGGATCGACAACATGCCGCCAAAGCCGCCCTGCATCTGCGCTTGCGCCACCGCGTGGCCTTGGCAGCCAGGCAAACCGGGATAGAGCACTTCAGCCACCAGCGGATGCCCGTGAAAGTGCTCGGCCAGGCGCTGCGCCGAGGCGCAGGCCGCACGCACGCGCAAATGCAGCGTGCGCATGCCGCGCAGCAACAGCCATGACTCGAAGGAGCCCAAGGTGCCGCCCAGTTGAGCTCGCACCTTGCGCACACGCTGCCAGTACTCGCTGTCTTGACGCGCCACCAACACGCCGGCAATCAGGTCGGAATGGCCGTTGAGGTATTTGGTGGCCGCGTGCATCACCAGGTCCGCGCCCAAGGCCAGCGGCCGTGTCAGCAAGGGTGTGGCCACGGTCGAATCGACGGCCAGCAAAGCACCCGCCGCATGAGCGATCTGGGCCGTGACCTGGATGTCGGTGATGGTCCACAGCGGATTGGCTGGCGTTTCCACCCAGACCAACTTGGTTTGGCCTGGGCGAACGGCTGCCTGCACCGCCGCCGGGCTGGTCATGTCGATCAGCTCGACCTGCAGACCCCATTGCGTGGCAAAGGTCAGCAGCCAGTTGCGCAGCGACCAGTACATGACCTTGGGCGCCAACACATGGTCCCCTGGCGCCAGGGCCTGGAAGACTGCGGTGGCCGCGGCCATGCCGCTGGCAAAGAGCAAGGCCTGGTGCCCGCCTTCCAGCGCGTTGATGACGGCTTCGGCCTGGTCGAAGGCCGGGTTGTCGGCACGTGCATAAACCCGCCCGGAGCGGTACTGGTTGTCCTCGTCGCGCAGGTAGGTGGTCGAGACGTGGATCGGCGGCGTGACGGCACGGGTGCGCTCGTCGATCCAGCCGAGGGCTTGGGCCAGCGTGGTATCGGGGTGGCAGGTTTTGGGGTCCATGGGGTGATGCTAGCGCCTTGAACGGCCCGCCAGACGGGCCTGCATTTCAGACCCGAATTTCAGGCCTGCAGCGAACCCCACTTCAGTCCCACGGGATCACTTCTGGTAGGCCCCGGGTGCCCACTGGGTGGCGTCGGCCGGCAAGGGCTTCACACCCACGGGCCACTGGAACTCGCCCTTGGGCGACAGGTCGTGCCCTTTGACCTGGCGCGGGTCGACACCACTGCTGCGCAAGGAGCTGCCGGCGGGCAACTCGAAGCCGTAGGTGTCGGCGTCGGTCAGCATGCCGCGGATGGCGTGCCGGTTGCCATCGAAGTGGCCGGGCGCGGCCATTGAAAAGGCGCCACCGCCGACCAGCAAATTGTTGATCGCGAACACCTGCGGTTTGCCAGGCAGGTTGGCCTTGATGACCCGCAGATACCAGGCCGGCAACCAGCCGTAGTTGATGAAGGTGTTGTGGGCCAGCAGCAGCACGTTCTGGTCCCACACCTGATCTTCGGTGGCATAAGCCACCATCACCGGGTTCTGCGAATCGGCGCCCTGCCCGATGATGTTGCCCACCACGGTGGCCAGCCCGCCATGGGCAATGTCGATCTCGTAGGAGGCACCACCGCGCGTGCCGTCGTGGATGAAGTTGTAGGCGATGTGGTTCTCACGCGCCCGGGTCTTGATCAGGTGGCCTTCGAAACCCTGTTGAAACCGACTGCCGGTCAGGCTGAGCTTGGGAATGCGCCCCACATTGAGCAGGTGATGCAAGCCACCCACCACCTTGGGCGCCATGCCGAACACACTGGACTCGATGCTCAGCTGCGCCTGCGGGTCGTTGATGCTGAGCAGGCCATGCTCGTTGTCAAAAAACTGACAGTTCTGGACCCGCAACTGCCCGCCTTCCTGCCGCACGGCCGCACCGCTGCCCTCGGCCGACCGGGCACCGCGGAACTCCAGGTTTTGCAACGTGACCTGACCACCACGGATCGTCCACAGCGCTTTCAACGCGCCGGGCTTGCCGTCGCCCTTGATCAACACCGGCTTGCCGCCCGCCATGCCCCGAAAAACCAGGCGCCGGTTCTCGATCAACAGCCCACCGCGGTACTCACCCGGCAGCAAGTCGATGGTGTCGCCGTCCTTGGCCTTGGCCAAGGCCTGCTCGACCGTCAACGCCGAACCTTCCGGGCCGGCCAGCCAGACGTTGGGGGCCGGCACGGGCGGTGCGCCCGGTGCAGCGAGGGCAGCCGCTCCCAACAGCTGGGCCGAGCTTGCCGGCGGCGTGACATCGGGCGACGAGACCCCGGCCGCACCCGCCCAGCCCAAGGTGCCACACCACAGCACCACGGCCCACAGCCCTTGCGCGGTCGCTGCTGCGCGCTTCAAACACCAGCCTCGGATCATGCTTCTTTTGTTTTGAAATCGATACGAACGCAAGTATCCACTCAAGCCAGCCCGTTGCTCCACCGCGTTGACCCGGGATTGGCCCTGCCAAGCCCCCCGGGCGCGGGGTGGGTTGACCCCGCCCATCGGCCACCGCCGGTCTGCCGGCGCCGGTCTCAGTAGGGCAGTTCCAGCCACAAACCGCGCCAGCGCAGCTGCGCGGATTTGGGCAGCAGCTTTTCAAGCACCAGACCCGGCGCCACGGTGTCACCTTCGCGCAGCACCTGCCCATTCAAGATGACAAAGCGGCTGGCCGCGCTGTCCGACCAGACCGACCCATTGACGACCAGCGGCGGCAGCTCGCGGCGCTGGTC
>JANMHH010000128.1:0-2427 GCA_031375065.1 Rubrivivax sp.
GCGCCGCTGCTTTGGCTGCAGGCCAGGCAAGTGCGGCGCGTCACGCCGCGTTTGCCGGAGCCACCAGGCCGCCGGGCCGGCACCACCGGCCGCGGCTCACTCGTGCGGCTTCTGGTGGCCGGCGACTCGGGGGCCGCAGGCGTGGGTGCCGAGACGCAGGACCAGGCGCTGTGCGGCGGGCTCGTCCGCTGTCTGAGCCGGCATCACACGGTGGAATGGTGTGTGCTGGCGGCCAACGGGCTGGATTCGCCGGGGCTGCTCAAGCTGCTGCAGGGCGCACCCTGCGCGCCCTTTGACGTGGTCGTGCTGTCGATGGGTGCCAACGACGCCACCGGCCTGTGCGCGCCCCTGCAGTGGGCCCGCTGGCAGACCCGCCTGGCTGAACTCATCGACTTGCGCTTTGCACCGGCCTTGCTGGTGCACAGCGCCGTGCCGCCCATGCATGCCTGCCGGGCGCTGCCGCAACCGCTGCGCTGGTTCATGGGCCACTGGGCGAAGCAGATGAACCAGAGCCTGGCCGGGATGCTGATCGGCCAGGTGGGGCGCACCATGCACTGGCATCCGGAGACGACGACCACAGCGGGCATGGCCGCTGACGGGATTCATCCAAGCTCCGAAGGCTACGCGGTCTGGGCCGACGGCCTCAGCCGCTGCATCCTGGCCGCCAATGACCGCCAACGTACCCATGAGGAGAAGGAACACAGAGGGAAGACGTCCACAACAGGAGAAGCGTCATGGAAAGCCATCTGCACCGGATCGTCGGCCTCTACACCGCGCAGGCCGAGGCCGACGCGGCTCGCGTCCTGATCGTTGCCCAGGGCATGGCGCCGACACAGGTCGGGTGCCAGACGTGCAGATATCGAGCCAGAGACGAGCAGCGATTGCGGCCGCCAGCTGAGCGGCATTGGCGGCAAGCCACACCGGCCTGCGCTTGAAGCCATCCCCCTCTGACACGATGTCAAGGACAGTGGCGAGGTGGGTCCTCATCGTGGTCAGCGCCGTGGCGCTGCTGGTGGTCGCTGCTCTGGCTGTGCCGCTGCAGTTGTGGCGTACGGGTGAGGTGCCGCAGCCCGAGTTGCAGCGCTCGACGCCCTTGCACGACACAGCGAAAAGCAAGCGCGTGTGGATCGACGCCGATGCGGCCTGCGGCACCGGCAAGCGCCGCGACCCCGACGACTGCCTGGCGCTGCTGGCACTGGCGCGCGCCAAACACATCGACATCGCTGGCATCTCGACGGTGTTCGGCAATGCACCGGTCTCTGAAACCGACCAGGTGATGCGCAGGCTGGTGCAGGAGCTGGGCACCGAAGCCGGGCGGCCTGAATCAGCCGCATTGCCCGTGTTCAAGGGTTGCGGCGCGCCAGCTCTGAAATGCCTGGACGGCGGGGGCAGCGTCGACGCCCAGGCGGGCCTGCGGCAGGCCTTACAGCGCGGCACGCTGGACGTGGTGGCCCTGGGACCCTTGAGCAATCTGGCGGCCTTGCTCGCCCAGGAACCCGCCCTGGCCCGTCGAATCACCCGCGTCATTGCCGTCATGGGCCGCCGTCCCGGCCATCGCTTTCATCCCAGCGAGAACCGCGCCACTGGCGCCATGCTGTTCGGCCACGGGCCCATCTTTCGGGATCTGAATGCCGTGCTCGACCCGCAGGCTGTCTCGATCGTCCTGGCCTCGGGCATCCCTGTGATCCTGGTCCCGTACACCGCAGCGCGCCAAGTGTTGATGACCAGCCGCGATCTCGACCGCATCGCCCTGTCCGGCCCTGCCGGGCCGTGGGTTGCCGAGCGCAGCCGCGCGTGGCTGGAGTTCTGGCGCAGCGAAGCAGGTCTGGATGGCTTCTACCCCTTCGACCTGATGGCAGCCGCCTACGTGCGCGATCCCACGATCTTTGGCTGCGCCCGGGTCACTGCGTGGGTTGGCGACGACGCGCTGCTACCCTGGTTTGGCGGCGGCCCGGCGCTGCTGGTGGCGCAGCAGACGGGACTGCCCCCCACCGCAACGGCCGCTTCGCAGGCGCACTACTGCGACCTGCCACGTGTCCGGATTGAAGACTTGTTCCCGTAGCTTGATCCCACTATCGAGCGTCTCGCGGCTCGTCGGGCGACGCAGACTCCGGGTTTGAGATCGATCCGTCGCTCTTCGAGCATGGTGCACCCTCTCGGTCTTGGCGGTGGTGGTGGCGTCAGGCAGGTTGGTGGGAGCCTTAGACCTGTGGAGCCTTTCTACTTGAAGTGTGGGGCTCACTTCGTGCGTGGCCACTTGACCTGCTTGTCAGGCTGGCTCAGCTGGCCGGCACGAAGCTGCTTCACGGCCTGAACCACCGAGCGGGCGACGTTGCGGACCTCTTCCTGAACCGCCTTGTCCTTGTCGAGCGCATCGTGGCTGTTGTAGTAGGGCTCGTAGTAGCCGATGTAGCGGTCGAGCTTGGC
>JANMHH010000146.1:0-2931 GCA_031375065.1 Rubrivivax sp.
CTTGGCTGGACTGAGCGGCGTGCGCAACACGGGCACCGGTATCGTGTTGGGAACCCCGGCCTACATGGCCCCTGAGCAGCTGGCCGGCGGGTTGCCCAGCGCCAGCACCGACCTCTACGCCGCGGGCGTGCTGCTTTTTGAGCTGCTGGCAGGCCAACTGCCTTACACCGGCAGCAACATGGGTGAGTTGTTGAAACAAGTCGCGCAGCTTCCCGCCCCTGATTTGCGCACCTTGCGACCCGACCTTCCGCTGGCGTTGGCGGATCTCATCGCCAGGCTCCTGGCAAAGACGCCGCTCATGCGGCCACAGGACGGAGCAGCCTTGGCCCAGGCATTGCGCCAGATCGCCTGGGACATGACAGCCGCCGGTGCGAAGTCACATTGACGCGGTTCGCGGCGCACCAAAGAGGGCCATGATCCGTAGCACAATCGCCCAACCCGTGATCTCAAACCGCCGACCTCTCCCGAGCCCATGACAATCGAGCTCCATGCAGCCGTGGACCCCGGCAGGGCACGCAGCAACAACGAAGATTCGGTGGCGACCGACGACGGCGTCAGCATGGCCGTGCTGGCCGATGGCATGGGCGGCTACAACGCGGGCGAGGTGGCCAGCAACATGGCCACCAGCTTCATCCGCACCGAACTCGGTCGTTGGTTGCGCGAAGCCAGCGCCCAGGCCAGCGACGCGGAAGTGCGCCGGGCCATGGACATCTGCGTCGACAACGCCAACCGCGCCATCTTCAACGCCGCCAACTCCAACCCGCAATACGCAGGCATGGGCACGACCTTGGTGGTCGCCGTTTTCCGCGACAACCGCGTTTTGCTGGGCCACGTGGGCGACTCTCGCTGCTACCGCTTGCGCGAAGGCCGGCTGCAGCAGATCACACGCGACCACTCTTTGCTGCAAGAGCAGATCGACGCGGGCCTGATCACGCCCGAGCAGGCGGCTTTTTCGGCGAACAAGAACTTGGTCACCCGCGCCGTGGGCGTTGAAGACACCGTGCTGCTGGAGACCCACCAGCACGACGTACAAGCTGGCGATTTGTTCCTGCTGTGTTCCGACGGTTTGTCGGACATGTTGGACGATGAGGGCATCGCACAGGTGTTGCTGGCGCACGACTCCCTTGAATCTGGCACCCGTGCGCTGATTGATGCCGCCAACGATGCGGGCGGAAAGGATAATATCTCCGTGATTCTGGGGCGCGCCTCCGGCGGCGCGAGCGCACCGGCAAGGTCGTGGTGGCCCTTCCGGCGCTGAGGCGGTCTCCGTCTTCCGCAAACAACAAGCGGCGCCACCTGGCGTCAAGACCGCTGTAGCCGGCGGCGGAATGAATTGAGGGCAGGCATGGGCAAGCTGGTGGTTTCGCTCGACGGCGTGGTGATCAAGGAAGTGCAGATCACCAAGGACAAGACCACATTGGGTCGGCGTCCCTACAACGACATCGTGATCGACAACCTCGCCGTCAGCGGCGAGCACGCCGTGTTGCAGATGGTGGGTGGCGATGTCTTCATCGAAGACCTCAACAGCACCAATGGCACCTACATCAATGGCAAGGCCATCAAAAAACAGCTGCTGACCCACAACGACACCGTTGAGATCGGCAAGTACAAGATCAAGTACCTGGTCGACGAGTCCAGCGACTACGAAAAGACCATGATCATGCGGCCCGGCGGTGCCCAGCCGGGCATGGGCGCACCAGCCGGCGCCGGTTCCAATTCCGGCTTTGGCGCCTTGGGTGCAGCCCCTGCGCCCGCGCCGGCGACCCAACCGGCCTCCATCAAGGTGCTCAATGGCGCCGCCGCCGGTCGCGAAGTGGTGTTGACCAAGGTCGTCACCACGGTTGGCAAGCCGGGTGTGCAAGTCGCGTCCATCACCAAACGACCCAACGGCTATGCTTTTGCGCACGTCGAGGGCGCCACCAAGCCCAGCGTCAACGGCATTCCGCTGGTGGGTGACTCGGTACCGCTGCGCAACGGCGACGTGATCGAACTCGCCGGCACGCAGATGCAGTTCATCTACCGTTAGACCTGACACCAGGGCCATCCTGCGGATGGGCTGGTGCAGGTCTAACTCGCCTCGTTCGAGCGGACACTGCGTGCCGCTCAACTCTTCGGGGTGGAACGGCGGGAAGCGCCTGAAGCTTTCGGCGTGACGGGGTTCACGTTGCAGCCATTGCCGTCACAAACGGGTGTACGCGCAGCGACGATGTACCTTGCGCAAGGTATTGACCGGGGTCAGCATCACCATCCCTTCCGCATTCAAGCCCTCTTCTGGCTCTGAACCGCGCTCTCCTGATGCTGTGACCTTCCCTCATGCAGATCCGCGTTCTCGGTTGCTCGGGATCGATTGCCGCTGGCAGTCGGACCACGTCATTTCTGCTCGACAACACGATCCTGATCGACGCCGGTACCGGTGTCGGTGACTTGACCCTGGATGAAATGGTGCGCATCGACCACATCCTGGTCACGCACTCCCACCTGGACCATGTGCTGTCGATCGGCCTGCTGGCCGACAGCGTCGCTCGCCGGCGCAGCCAGCCCCAGCGCCGGCCGATCCAGGTGCATGCGCTGCCGGAAACCATCGACGCGCTGCGCCGCCACATCTTCAACGGCGTGATCTGGCCGGACTTCACCCGCCTGCCCAGCAGCGAATTCCCGGTGCTGGCTTTTTCGCCCTTTGCGATCGGTGACCGGCTCACACTCGGTAGCCGCCAGATCGAGGTGCTGCCCGCGGCCCACACCGTACCGGCCGTCGGATTCGCGGCCCATGCCAGCGCCGGCGCCTGGGTCTACACCGGCGACACCGGCCCCAACCCCGCGCTGTGGCAGCGGCTGGCCGACATGACGGTGCACACGCTGGTGATCGAGACTGCGTTCTGCGACGACGAGCGCGCGGTGGCCGCGATCAGCAGGCACCTGCACCCGGCGCAA
>JANMHH010000150.1:0-14287 GCA_031375065.1 Rubrivivax sp.
GGCCTTGACCGCACCGACCCAGGAACCCGCATGAATACCCCATTGGACAACCCCAGCACCCGCATCCAAGTCGAGGTCAACGGCCAACTGCTGACGCGCGACGTTGAATGCCGCAAGCACCTGGTCGACTTCCTGCGCGAAGACTGTGGCCTGAAGGGCTCGCACCTGGGTTGCGAGCACGGCGTCTGCGGCGCCTGCACCGTGCGCCTGGACGACCGCATCGTGCGGGGTTGCCTGGTGCTGGCCGCACAGGCCCACGGGCACCGCGTGGAGACGGTGGAGACGCCCAACCCCAGCCCCCGCCTGCGCGCGCTGCAAGACGCCTTTGTCGAGCACAACGCCTTGCAGTGCGGCTACTGCACCCCCGGCATGCTGATGGCCGCGCTGGAACTGGTGGAACGCCAGCCCGACGCCAACCGCGAGCAGGTGCGCTTGTTCATCAGTGGCAACTATTGCCGCTGCACGGGTTACCAGGCCATCGTCGACGCCGTCTGCGCGGTGCTGGATCAGCAGCGCGCCGGGCGCCTGCTCGATGAGGTGCAGCCATGAACCACCCCACCGAGACCCCAACCCGCCGTGACCTGGGCGCCGAACTGCCCGCCGTCACCGAAGACCAGCGCCACATTGGTGTGGCCATCCCGCGTGAAGGCGCGCGGCGCCTGACCCAGGGCCGCGGCCAGTATGTCGACGACATCGACCTGCCGCGTCTGGCCCACGTGGTGTTCTGGCGCAGCCCGGTAGCGCACATGCGCATCACGCACATTGATCGGGCCGCGGCGCAGGCCTTGCCGGGTGTGATCGCCGTGGTCATCGGCTCTGAACTGGCCCAACTGTGCAAGCCCTGGGTGGCCACGCTGGCGCACCTGGCGGGCATCAAGAGCGCACCGCAGTACCCGATGGCCGTCGACCGCGCCACCTGGCAGGGCGAGCCCGTGGTGGCTGTGGTGGCCGAAACGCGTGCCCGCGCCGAAGACGCGCTGGCGCTGCTGGACGTGCAATGGGAGGATTTGCCTGCGGTGCTGAACACCCAGACCGCGCTGGACCCGGCCACGCCGCTGATCCACCCCAAACTGGGCGACAACCTGTGTTTTGCGCGCAGCCTGGACACCGGTGGTGTGGACGAAGCTTTTGCGCGGCCCGACGCCGTGGTGTTCGAAGAGACCTACATCTTCGGTCGCCACACCGGTGTGACGCTGGAATCGCGCTGCCAGATCGCCGACTGGAAGCCCGGCCGCACGCTGGCTGAAGGCCAGCTCACGGTGTGGCATTCGTTCCAGGCGCCGCACATGATGCAAGACCTGTACTGCCGCCAGTTCGAACTGGCCGAGTCGCAGGTGCGTGTGATCTGCCGTGACGTGGGTGGCAGCTTTGGCATCAAGGTGCATGCCTACCCCGACGACTTTGCCACCGTGGCGCTGTCGCTGATGCTGGGCCGCCCGATCAAGTTCGTGGCCGACCGGCTGGAGAGTTTTGTCAGCGACATCCATGCCCGCGAGCACCGCATCAAAGCCCGCATCGCGGCCAGCCGAAGCGGCGAGATCCTGGCCTTCGAGATTGACGACCTCACCGGCATCGGCCCCTTCAGCATGTTTCCGCGCACCAGCGGCATTGAAGGCAACCAGGTCGTCAACCTGACCGGCGGGCCCTACAAGCACAAAGCCTACCGGGCGCAGTTGAAGGTGGTGTTTCAGAACAAGGTGCCGACCTGCCAGTACCGCGGTGTGGGTCACCCGATCGCCTGCGCCGTGACCGAGGCGCTGGTCGACGGCGTGGCGGCCAAGCTGGGGCTGGACCCCATCGCGTTCAGGCTGGCCAATGTGATCCCCGACAACGCCTACCCGGCCACCGGTGCGTCAGGCATCAAGCTCGAAGTGCTGTCGCACGAAGCCTGTTTGCGCGAAGCGCGGCGTTTGTGCGACTACGACGGCCTGCGCAGCGAACAGCAGCGCCTGCGTACCAGCGGTGTGCACCGCGGCATTGGCGTGGCCGCGCTGATCGAGCTGACCAACCCCAGCGCGGCGTTTTATGGCGTGGGCGGCGCCCGCATCGCGTCACAAGACGGCGCCACGTTGCGGCTGGACCCCACCGGCGTGCTCACCGTCAGCAGCAGTGTGGGCGAACAAGGGCAGGGCGCGGAAGCCATCTTTGCGCAGATCGCCGCCGACGCGGTGGGCGTGGACATCGGTCGCGTGCGGGTCAGCACGGGTGATACCGACACCACGCCCTACGGGGGTGGCACCTGGGCCTCACGCGGCGCGGGCATTGGCGGTGAGGCGGTGTTGCAGGCGGGCCGGGTGCTGCGCGACAACATCCTGGCCACCGCGGCCGCCATTCTGAAACGTGACGCACAGACTCTGCGCGTGTTTCGCGGGGCCATCGTTGATCAAGCCAGTGGAGACACCCTGCTTGACCTGGCCGAACTGGGCCGCATCGCTTATTTCCGCAGCGACACGTTGCCCAAGGACTTCACGCCCGAACTGATGGTGACGCGCCACTACGCGCAGCGCGACTACCCGTTCATTTTCACCAACGGCGTACAAGTCAGCCACGTCGAGGTCGACACCGACACCGGCTTTGTCAAGTTGCTCAAGCACTGGGCGGTGGAAGACTGCGGTCGTGTCATCAACCCGATGCTGGTGGACGAGCAGATGCGCGGCGCCATCGTGCAGGGCATTGGCGGGGCGCTGTTCGAAGAGTGCCTGTACGACGAGGCCGGCACGCTGTGCAACGGCAACATGGCCGACTACCTGGTACCGATGGCCGCCGAGATGCCCGACATCGTGGTCGGCCACGTGCAAAGCCCCACCCGCAGTTCGCTGCTGGGGGCCAAAGGCGCGGGTGAGGCCGGCACAGCCGGTGCGCCGGCGGCGGTGATGAACGCCATCAACGACGCGCTGGCGCCGTTTGGGGCTCGGGTCAGCTCACAACCGATCACGCCGGAGAAGATCTTGCGGGCGTTGGGCAAGATCTAGCTTGGCGCAGAGGCAGCTGAAGTCCGCGGGCTGCCAATGCCAATGCCAACGCCAATGGCAATGGCAATGGCAATGGCCTGTTGCCGGCGTCGGTTGGGCTGTCGACGTGGGCCTGGCCATCCTTCCTTGAAGCGTCGTCGCGGTGCGACACCGGCTGGTTGATGCCCGCTGAATTGAAACCTGATGTAGCGACCCCAGCCCGGCCGCCGCTTGGCTGGCCGGGGCTGTCTGCAGGCCGTACCCGCCCGCAAGGCTGACTCTGCGCCGGGTGACCACTTGGCTTGCGCCCAGTCGGAGCACGGCTTGATGCAATTGCCCGACGGGGGCCCATTGCCGGTGGCTTACGCTCAAGGAGCCTGTCTCTGACCCATGCCATCTGCCACTTCTACAACCGCTGTGCCGCGGTTGAGCCCACACCGGAAAAGTCCCCATGTTCGAGAAAACACGTTTGCAAGATGCAGGCTCGGCGTTCAGTCCCACGGGTTTTGTCAGCACCTTGGCCAACGAAGACGCAGTCACCAAGCCAGGCTTGCTGGAACCGGCCAACGTCACGCTCAGCCCATCCTTGCTGCTGGACTTGAAGCGCTTTGCACAAGACCCTGCCGAAGCCGACTTGCTGGCCGTGGTGGCTGCCAGTGTGCGACACGGCAAGCCGCTGTCCTTGGCCTTGGAACTGGATGAGCAGCCCCTGCTGCTGACACTGCACCCCCAGCGGCAGATCTACTACGGCAGCCGCGACCTGTGCTCGCTGACCGACGAGGCGCTGGCCAGGGTGAAGATGCTGCGGGTCGAACCCGACGCCGACACCAAGGCCTTGCTCGAAGGCCGGGCCCACATCGGATCGCTGCGTCCGATGTTGTGGCACCTGGCGCTGCGCGGCGCACAGTCACAACTGCTGCCCGAAATTGCCGGGCCGGTGCGGTGTCGACTGGCGCTGGGCATTTCGCTCAACGGCCTGCCGATCAACGGCATGACCAGGCGCTTGATCGAGCGCATGAAGGGCGCCCCGGTCTCGGTGGACGACCTGCTGGACGGCAACCTGCAAGGCCGCGCGGCGATTCAGCGGGTGTGGAATGCGCTGTACCTGCAGTCGGCGCTGATGGTGTCACGCTCCTTCAAGCACTGAAGGGGCGAAACCCGCCCGGGGGCCGCTGGCCAACGCGGGGCTGCTGCACCCTGAAACCTGCGCCAGCGTGGTCACGTTGGTGCCAACGCAGCTTCCAGCTGAGCCTTGTTCATCGCCGAGCGGCCCTTCAGTTCGCGCTGCCGGGTCCCGTCGCTCCAGGCTTTCTGCGGCATGACCTGTCCTTCGGCGTCGGGGGTGGCAGCGTCAGCCCACCCACGGCGATGCTGCGGCGAGGTTGGATTTCAAGTGACCTTCAGCGCAGCTTGCACGGCCTCGTCCAGCTTTTCCAAGCCGAATGAGACGTCCACGGCCTGGCCGTTCAGGAAAAACGCAGGGGTGGCCCGAAATCCGTCCTGTTTGCCGGCACGGCGGTGTTCCTGAACCCGCTGCGTGTAGATGCGATCGGCCATCTCGGCGTTGAAGCGGTTCATGTCCAGTCCGAGCGACTGCGCATGGCCCACCAGGGCCGCTGGCGTGAGGTGATGGGTCTGGGCGAACAGCAGGTGGTGCATCGGCCAGAAGCGGCCCTGTGCAGCGGCCGCTTCGGCCGCCTCAGCCGCCCGTTCTGCGTTCGGATGAACCTCCATCAGCGGGAAGTGCCGGAACACCAAGCACAGATGGCCAGGATGGGTGTCGACCAGATGCCTCACCATCGGCTCGGCCTGGATGCACGCCGGGCACTCGTAGTCGCCGTATTCGAGCAGCGTGAGCTTGGCGCGCGGGTCGCCCAGCACATGGTCGGCAGCCGGCAGGGCCGCCTCGGACAGCGCCGTTTTCGCAGCCGCATTCAAGCGACTTCCCCTTCCAGGGTGGCCTGCAGGCTGATCTCGGCGACGGCCGCCAGCGCCTTGGAAAGCGGGCAGTGCTGTTTGGCGGCCAGGATCTCCTCGGGATGGGTGCCGCGGCGGCGGTCCGCGAACCGACTGGCAAAGCCGTAGGGGTAGGCGTCCAGGGCGCCGGTTTCGGTGCTGATCTGCCCCTGGCCGGCCTTGCCCCGGCCTTCCCAGTGCACGCTGGAGGTCTTCTCGGTCATGGTGGAACCTTTCGATGGGATGCTGAGTGGGAGGCAAAGGGCCGGATCACGCGGCGGTCGTTCTGCCGACGGTCAGACCCATGGTCGCTGCCAGGCGTCGTCCGGTCTGTTCATCAACCCACAGACTCGGCCTTCTGCACCGCCCCAAGTTCATCGTTTTGCCCTGGTTGGCAGGCTCGCGACTGAACTGGGGCCAATTGGTGATCGGCAACCCCTTCAAAGAACAGCCCCACTGCGCACGCCGCCACACCCAGGTCCGCCACCCAACCCCATGGCGTTGCCGGTTCCATCTGCCCCAGTTGCACCGGCAGCGACACGACCAACATCAGCAGGCTCTGCAGGCCAAAAACCGTCACCAGACTGACCCACCCGGACCCCTCGGCATGCTGGGGGTGAAGCAGCCACGTGGTGTGTCTTGATTTCCATGGGCGCTGTCGGTTTTTTCGTCACGCTGCCTTTCACCGTTCCTTGCGTGCTGTTCCAGCTGACCGTGTCGCCCGCTTTGCATCCTTTGCCTGTCATGGCCTTTGCTTGGGGTGGTTGCTTCTTTTGCGCCTGGTTCTGGTCGTGACCGAAGCTGCAGCGGGGCCGGCGCCCGGGGCATCGTCGTCCTTGCCCTGCAGGCCGTCGGGCTGTTGCGGCTCGGACTCATCGCTCGGGTCCATGAACGCAAGATCCTGATCGTCGTCATCTTCTGCGTTGCCGCCTTGCTGGCGGCCTGGGGTGAAAACCCGGTCGACGCCGACATCAGCGGCTTCGACACCCGCATCGGCGCCTGCACTGCGGCTTTCGCCCGTGCCGGCCGAATCGCTGGCAGCGCCGCTCAGGGCCTCGTCAGAAGACAAGCTGCGCCTGCCGTCTTCGCGCAGCGCAACGTCGACCGGGACGTTCGGATCATCGTCATCCATCCCGCCCAGCCCCTCCAGGTCGCTGGCGCTGTCTGAGCTGTCACTGGGGCCCAGATGGGCATCGGTGCGACCACCGCTTTCGTCGGCCTCGGTGTCGATGCTCGGCAAATTCCTTGGTTTCATTGGAGTCTCCATGTTCCCGTCATGCACAGCGTCGCGGGTCGCCTTCGCAGAGGTGAACGACACCGCTACGTTGCGCGGCGTGAGGAGGGCCGGTCTGTGCGCTGCCGAACCGGGGGGGCAATTCGCGATCGTGCCCGCCGCGGGTGTGGCCTTCGCATGGCTGGGCGCGGGTCGCATCAAAAGAGGCGCACACGCACAGCCAATTCATCCGACCGGCTGCGCCTCTTGTCGGGCCATGCGCTTGATGGTCAGGGCAATGTCTTCGGGCGACAGCACGAAGTCGACGCATCCGGTGGCGATGGCGCTTTCGGGCATGTCGGGTTGCGTGGCCGTGTCCAGTTTCTGCGCGATGGTGATGCCGCCCACCTGCTGGATGCCACACAACGCCGCCGCACCGTCGCCGTCGTAGCCCGATACGATGACGGCAACCAGCTTGCCGTCCCAGTGCGCGATGAGCGAGCGCAAGAAGACCGTGATGACATCAGGTCAGCCGCGTGGCTTGGATATCGGCCGGAGTTGGAATTCACCGCCCTCGGCGTGCAGATCGCGGTTCTCTGGAATGATGAACACCCGGTTGGGTTCGATCAGCAACCGATCGGTGATCAGATCGACGGGCATTCCCGTGTGCTGCGGCAGGATGGTGTGCAGCTGCGTTTGAAAGCGGGTGATGTGGTTGACGATGACGACCGCCACGCCCAGATCGGCGGGCAGGCATTTCAGCAGCCGGATGTAGGCCTCAAGTCCGCCGGCCGAGCCGCCCACGCAGACCACTGGGAAGTCGCAGCGCATCGCCCTGCGGGTGCTTCGCAGACCGCTGCCGCTGCCGGGCAAACGTGATGTTTGTGGTGTGGGGTAGAGCCTGTTTTCTTGCTGTAGAGGGTCTTCCAAGGTCACTCTCCTGGCTGCGACCGCAAGCGCTCACGCGCACCAAGGTGGCAAGGGCGGCACCCGCAAACATGCCGAGGAGTTTCATCGTGCGCCTGGTACCGGTCCGTTCGGTGTCAGACAGACAGGCTCTGGGCGGACCGGCGCGGTGAATGCACCGCAGGGGCAGGTCGGGGCCCGGTCAGTTCGCTTCCGAACGCATCGTGGCAGCGCTCACTTGCTGGGCTCGATGTTCTGCAGCGCACCGACGGTGAGTTCTGCCAGGGTCACGATGCAAGCTGGACCGCAGCGACCTCGTTGAGCATCCAGCCGTCATGGCCTGGCCTGCCGCGGCAAGGCGCATCCGCTGGGCCGCGCAGGGCACATCCTGGAGAAACCGTGATCAAAAAGTCGGGTAGTTCGCACCCTGTGTCGGCCAACAATCCCTGCCCCTTCTTGCGTGCGCTGGTTGCGACGGGCCAGTTGGCCGATGACCGGGAACCGCTCGCCCATGTCGCGGCCGTCGTGGCGGCCACGGCGCGCGCCGGCGATGGCCGTCCTGTGCTGCCACGCCAGGCGGTGTTCGCCATCGCCGCGGTGGCCAACGGATGCAGCCCCCTGTCGCTGGTCCGCACCCAGTGGAACGGCTTGCAGTTGAATGCGCTGCGCTGGGGGCCGCTCGACAAGAAGGGTGTGGGATCGGGGATCCTGAACGCGCGGGGGCAGGTCGATGCGAAGCAGGTGTCGAGGCTGAAGGGCTTCGCCAAGGAGAAAGCAAACGCCGATGGTTCATTGGAGCTCGGCCTGGGACTGGCCGAGTTGCGCACTTACATGGACGCCAACTTCGCCCGCGCTGCGGGACGCAGGCGCTTGATTGATCGGGCTTTGATGCTGGGCGAGTGGCCCGTTTTGCTCAAGGTCATGGGCAAGGACGGGCCGGGCGGCAGGTATCTGGGCCTTCAAGATGTCATCGACCTCTTCAAGCACCGCCACTTTCCGGAGCGCATGAACAAGCGCTTGCGCTCCGGTGCGTAGACGCCGACGCCCCAGCATCCGGCCCTTGGCCGACGGACACCGCGGCAGGAGCGTGAGCTTGACGGGCGTCCACGGCCCGTACTACGCAGCCGCAGCCGCAACCGCAACCGCAACCGCAACCGCAACCGCAGCCGCAGCCGCTGTCGCGCTTACACGGTCATTCGGCCCGTGCACCCAACGTGGTCGTTGCCATACCGGTCAGGCTCACTGCAACGCCGCATACCCCGGGAACGTGGTGGAGAGGAGGAGGATCGAACTCCCGACCTTCGCATTGCGAACGCAACGCGCCGCCAGCCGACTCTCTCGACCTCACCTTCCCTAGCGATTGAACGCAAAGTGGTATCAGCTGCCCCACGGAAGCCTTGGTGCCGCGGCGGATGTTTTGTATTGGCGTGACTTGGCCCGGTGCAGACCTTGCACGGCCTGCCTGGACGCCGACCTTGACCACGTCCCAGCTCGGACCGGCTCAAGACCGCGCCAGCCTGCCTTCACTCTGCAACCTGGCCACCATGAAGTCTGCCGCTTGCGTGATGTGACTGCGTGCCAGGGCTTCGGCCTGGGCGGCCTGGCCCAGCACGATGGCGTCGAGGATGGCGGCGTGCTGATTCCAGATGTCGCGCGGTGTTTCGTCCTTGATCAGCACCTCGCCCATCACGCGCTGCGTGTGCGTCCAGTGCGAGGCCATGGCCGGTGCCACCAGCGGGTTGCCTGACAGCGCGTAGATGAATTCGTGGAACTTCAGGTCCGCGGCCACCATCTTGGCCACCGCGCCGCTGGCCACCGCCTTGCGACCGGCGTCGATCAGAGCCGGGCCCAACTTGCCAGCGCGCTCGGCGCTGTGCTGGGCCGCCAGGCGGCAGGCCAAGCCTTCAACCACAGCGCGCATGTCGTACATGTGCTTGACCTGGTCGGGCTCCAGCGGCGCCACCTCCAGGCCGCGGCCTGCGGCGTCACGCAGCACGCCCTGGTTGCGCAGCAGCAGCAAGGCCTGTTGCACCGGCTGGCGCGAGACACCCAGCGTCTTGGCGATCTGCTCTTGGATGATGCGGTCGCCGCTGCCCAGGTGGCCCGCAGCGATCTCGCCCAGGATCGCCGCGCGCACCTGTTCAACGAGGTTGGGGGCCAGAGCCAGTGCTTTCATCGCGCCAGTGTAGCCCAGGCGCCGAACACTGAATTCAGAGTTCGCTCGGGATTTCCCTAATCGAACTCTGAATTCAGAATACTAAAGTTCCGGGCATTCATTTCGGAGATCGCCCATGAGCACCGCCCACCGCAGCGTCGCCGAGATCGTCGCGCGCTTCCTTGTCGCACGTGGCGTCGACCGCATCTTTGGACTGCAGGGCGGCCACATCCAGCCGATTTGGGACCACCTGGCGCGCTTGAACGTGCGCATCGTCGATGTGCGCGACGAAGGCGCCGCGGTGCACATGGCCCACGCCCACGCGCAGCTCACGGGCGGCGTCGGCATCGTGATGGCCACCGCCGGCCCCGGCGTCACCAACTGCGTGACGGCGATGGCCAACGCGCACCTGGATCGCGTGCCCGTGCTGCTGATCGGTGGCTGCCCACCCGTGCCGCAGGACGATCTGGGGCCCCTGCAAGGCATCGACCATGTGGCCATCCTCGCGCCGGTGACCCGGCATGCGCGCACGCTGCGTGTGGCCGAGCAGATCGCGCGCGACCTGGACAAGGCCTGGGCCATCGCCCTGGGCGACGGCGGCGCGCCGGGCCCGGTCTACCTCGAGGTTCCGACCGATGTGCTGCGCCAGACGGTGCACCCGGCCTGCGTGCTTGACGAACACATGGCGCCCCATTCGCGCCCGCGAGTGGCGCCCAACGCCGGGCTCGTCGCGCGCGCAGCGGCCCTGCTGCGCGCAGCGCGGCGGCCGCTCATCGTCACCGGTCGCGGCGCGCGTGGCACGGGCCCGGCGTTGACGCGGCTGCTCGACGCCAGCGGCGCCGTTTACCTTGACACGCAAGAAAGCCGAGGCCTCGTTGACGGCGCGCACGCGTCGGTCGTCGGCGCGGTGCGCGCCCGCGCGATGCAAGAGGCCGACCTGGTGCTGGTGGTCGGACGCAAGCTCGACTATCAAATGGGCTACGGCTCGCCGGCCGTCTTTCAGCAGGCCAAGTTCATCCGCATCGCCGACCACGCCGACGAGCTGCGCGACAACCGGCGCGGTGAGGTCGAGCTGTTGGCCGACGCCGGCTTGGGGCTGACGGCGCTGGCCGATGCACTGGGAACGGCGGGCACCACGCCATCGCCCGCGCTCGACACAGCCTGGACCGCCGCGCTGCGCGCCGAGCATGTCAAGCGCGCCGCCCGCTATGCGGAAAGCATGGCAACAGCACCCGCCGGCAAGGACGGCCACATGCACCCCAATCGCATCTTTGCCGCGCTGCGCAGGGTGTTGAGGCCCGACGCCATCACGGTTGCCGATGGTGGCGACCTGCTCAGCTTTGCGCGCATGGGGCTGGAGGCGCGCACCTACCTCGACGCCGGCGCCTTCGGCTGCCTGGGCGTGGGCACACCCTACGCGGTGGCCGCGGCGCTGCTGCACCCCGAACGCCAGGTGGTCGCCATCACTGGCGACGGCGCCTTTGGCATCAACGCGATGGAGATCGACAGCGCCAAGCGTCATGGCGCCAAAGCGGTGTTCATCGTTTCCAACAACGCGGCCTGGAACATCGAGCGGATTGACCAGGAGATGAACTACGGCGGCCGCATCGTTGGCACGCTGCTGGCGAGCAGCGACTACGCCGGCATGGCGCGTGCGTTTGGCCTGCACGCCGAGCGCGTGACCGACCCGGCGCGACTCGAAGGCGCGATCCGCGATGCGTTGGCAAATGCGCCGGCGCTGGTTGACGTGGTGACGACGCAGGACGCACTGAGTTCGGACGCCGGCAAAGGCCTGGGCTGGGTGCCGGACCGACAGGCGCTGACCGCCTGGGACGAGGCGGAGCAGCGGAGGCGGGCATGAGCAGCGAGGGTTCCCCGAGTGCGAACACCCGCTTGGCGGCGCCGCGCGCAGCGCGAAGGGTGCAGCCATGAGCGACCTGCTCACGCTGGCCGAGTCGGTGGCCGCGCACGCGCGGACGCAGCCGCACAAGATCGGGGTGCGCGACTCGCGGCGTGCCTTGACTTACACGCAGTGGAACGAGCGCGCGAGCCGCCTGGCCAACGCGCTGCTGGCGCAAGGGCTTGTCCAGGGCGACCGCGTGGCGCTGCTGGCCTTCAATGCCATCGAATGGCTGGAGATCTACGTGGCGCTGGCACGCGTCGGCCTGGTCGCCGTGCCGATCAACTTCCGCCTGGTCGGGCCTGAGGTCGCCTACATCGTGCAGCACAGCCAGGCGCGCGCCTTCATTGTGCAGGACGAATTGCGCGCCGTGGTCGAGGGCATCCGAGCTGAGTTGCCCATCGACGCGGCGCGTTTCATCCACTTCGGCAGCGCGGCCACGCCTGCGAATTGGCAAAGCTACGAGTCGCTGATCGCCGACGCCACCGCCACCGCCACCGCCACCGCCACCGCCACCGCCACCGCGCCAACGGCCCACGTGCGCCCCGACGACCTGTTCGCGCTGATGTACACCTCAGGCACCACCGGCCGCCCCAAAGGCGCGATGCGCAGCCATGAAGGCAACGCGCTGCTGGCTTTGGCCACCGCGCTTGAATTTGGCCTCACGCGCGACGACACCGGCCTTTTGGTGATGCCGCTGTGCCACGCCAACTCGCTGTACTTCAGCGTCACCTTTGCCATGCTGGGCGCCACCATCGTGGTCGACGACCGCCCGCACTTCGACCCCGAAGCGCTGCTGGGCCTGCTGGCGCGCGAGCGCATCACCTTCACGTCGCTGGTGCCCACGCACTACATCATGATCCTGTCGCTGGCCGCCGAAGTGAAAGCCAGGCACGACCTGTCGCGAGTGGGCAAGCTGCTGGTTTCTTCGGCGCCAGCGCGGCAGGACACCAAGCGCGCGATCCTTGAACTCTTCCCCAACGGAAGGCTGTTCGAGCTGTATGGCTCCACCGAAGCGGGCTGGGTCACGCTGCTGCGCCCCGACGAGCAGATGTCGCACCTGGGCTCGGTGGGCCGCGAGTGGGCCGGCTCGGGTGCCATCAAGCTGCTCGACGCCGACGGCCACGAGGTGCCCGACGGCGCAGTCGGCGAGCTCTATTCGCGCACCGCCTACGTCTTCAGCGGCTACTGGCAGAACCCTGAAAAAACAAGCCAGGCGCTTTGGTGGCCGCCGGGACTCGGAGTTGCCGAGTCGGCCGCCCCAAGCCCGGGTCGGCCCGGCGCTTTCCGCGGTGCCTGGTGCTCGGTGGGCGACATGGCCCGGCGCGACGAGCACGGGTTCATCCACCTCGTCGACCGCAAGAGCAACATGATCATCAGCGGCGGCGAAAACATCTACCCGAGCGAAGTTGAAGCCGTGCTGGCCGCGCACCCGGCGGTGCAGGACGTGGCCGTGATCGGCGTGCCCGACAGCAAGTGGGGCGAAGCGGTGCAGGCCGTCGTTGTGCCACGGCCTGGCCAGTGCCCGGACGAGCGCGAGCTGCTCGACTGGTGCCGCCAGCGCATCGCTGGCTACAAGCGCCCGCGCAGGGTGCTGTTTGTCAATGAACATGAGATGCCCCGCACAGCCACCGGCAAGATCCAGCACCGGCTCTTGCGCGAGCGCATCGTTGCCCCAACTTGAAAGGAGCCCAACATGCTCAACACCCTGCAGCGCGAATCGCTCTACCAACCCGAACAGCCGGGCCTGAAGTTTCCCGAGAAACCCAGCTTCGAGACGCCCGCGCAAGAGCGCCGCCACCGCCAGGAGCGCCTGGTCGCCGCCTGCCGCACTTTTGCGCTGCACGGCCTGGACTACGGCTTTGCCGGCCACCTGACGGTGCGCGACCCCGAGCACCCGCACCTGTACTGGACCAACCCGATGGCGGTGCACTTTTCGCAGGTGACGTGCTCCAACCTCATCCTGGCCGACCACAGCGGCCGTGTCGTGCAGGGCGAGCACGCGATCAACCGCGCCGGCTTTGTGCTGCACGCCGCGGTGCACGAACACCACCCCGACATCGTCGCCATGTGCCACGCCCACACGGTGTACGGCGTGGCCTACGCCTCGCTGGGCCGCGAACTGCCGCCCATCACACAAGACGCAGCCTGCTTCTTTGAAGACCATGTGGTGATCGCCGACGAGGGCGGCAAAGTTGCCGTCGAAGTGGACGCCGGCCACAAGGTGGCGCTGGCCTTCAAGGGCGTCAAAGCCGCCATCCACCAGAACCACGGCCTGCTCACCGCCAGCCGCCACAGCATCGAGGCCGCTGCGTTTTGGTTCATCGCACTCGAGCGCTGCTGCCAGCAGCAGTTGATGATCGACGCGTCGGGCCACGCCCCCAAGCTGGTGCCGCCCGACAAGGCGCGCTACAGCCGCGAACATGTGGGCAGCGAGTACATCGGCTGGCTGCACTTCCAGCCGATCTGGGAGCAGCTCTTGCGGACCCAACCCGACATGCTGTCGTGAGCCCGCGCCCTGTCGTTGCGATGAGTGCGCGCGGCGCAAAGGCTTGCGTGTGACGGATCTGCGCGCGTTCCAGCTCGCCGTACCGCAGGCAGAGATCGACGATCTGCACGCGCGACTGGCGCGCACCCGGTGGCCCGACGAAGCGCCCGGCGCGCCTTGGGCCTATGGCACCTCACTGGCTTTCATGCAGGAGCTGGCCCACGACTGGCGCCACCGCTTCGACTGGCGCGCCACCGAAGCGGCACTGAATGCCTGGCCGCAGTTCAAGACGCGCATCGACGGCATCGACATCCACTTCCTGCATGTCATCGGCCGCGGCGCCAACCCCATGCCGCTGCTGCTGTCGCACGGCTGGCCCGGCTCGGTGCTGGAGTTCATGAAGCTGATCCCCTTGCTGGCGGCTGCGGGCTTCAGCCTGGTCGTGCCATCGCTGCCGGGCTACACCTTGTCGTTCGAACCGCAGCAGCCGCGCAAGACGCTCGGCGAGATCGGCGCCATCTTACACACCTTGATGCATGAGCGCCTGGGCTACACACGCTACGGCGCGCAGGGCGGTGACTGGGGATCGTTTGTCACCGCGTGGCTGGGCGCGAACCGTGCGGAGCACATCAGCGGCATCCATTTGAACCTGATGCCCTTGAAGCGCGACGCCGCGATGTTCAACAGCCCCGCCGAGCGCCGCTATGTCGATGAGCTG
>JANMHH010000176.1:0-10908 GCA_031375065.1 Rubrivivax sp.
GCGTAGACCGCCTCACCGCCCGGGTAGTGGCGCAGCGCGCCTTGCGCGGGTGCCTTGGGCAACAGTTCGTTGGCGATCAGCGTGCGCAGCGCCGTCAAAGCCGGCACCACGTGCTGTTGGATGGCTGCGCGGCCGCGTTGCTGCAGCAGGGCCTGTTCGGCCGCCGGGATGTCGCGCCCCAGGCGCTGGAACGGCCGGTAGTGCGGCATGCCGTCGGCCGGGGTGGCCAGTTGGCTGTCGAGTTGCGCCACCACCCGCTGCAGCACGTCCTGGGCCGGCACCCAGCCCGCTGCAGCGCTGCTGCGGATGAGCGCCATCTCTTGCGCCATGCGCAGCGGAAAAGCCGACATCCGGGCCAGCATCTGTTCAACCTGCGCGGCCGTGCTGGTGGGCATGATTTGCAGCAGCTCGGCCAACTGGGTCTGCGGCCCGCCCAGTGCACGCAGGCTCATGCCGCGTGCGGCGGGGAAGGCCATCATGTCGACCTGGCGCTGCTGGGCGTTGATGAAGAGCTCCAGCGACACCCGCTCGGTGGCCGTCAGCCCTGCGCGTGGCAGGGCCTGGGCTTCGGCCAGGAGAGCGGCCACCTCGCTGTCGCGCCTGGCGATGGCTGGCGCCGACGCGTCGGTCAACCGGTCGCCAAAACGGTGATCGCCGCGGTAGCTGCCAAATTCAGGGAAAGTGGTGGCCGTCCAGGTCCAGTGGCGATCGAGCAGCGCGGTCAGGGCCGGGCCCGCTGACGCCAGTGAAGCCACCGGTGAGGCCGCAGTTTGGGCGTGGCAGACGTTGACGGCACAGGCCAGCACCCATACGGCCAGGGTTGGCAAGAGCCGAGATCGGAGGCCGCAGGTTGTATTTGGTGGGTTCATTTTGGGTTCATTGAGGGTTCAGCGGGCGAAGCGGGATTCGACCCACGTGTCCAAGCTTTTCAGTGGCACTCGGCCGATGCTTGCCGGCCGGTCCCGTGCGACTAAGGCAGCCGCTCCAAGGCTCGTTGATACACCGGGTCGTGCATCAGGTCGTCCCAAGGCAAAGGCGCCAGCTGCGGCAACAAAGCCAGGCGGCGCTGCTCACTGTCAGGGTCAGGATGCCAATGGCCAGCAGCGTGGGCACTTTGCAGCCCCCCCAGCAGTTCATCCACGGCCTGTCCGCCATCAACGCTCTGGTTGCACAACAGCACCAGGTCACAGCCGGCATTCAGCGCCAAGCTGGCGGCTTCGGCGTAGGTCAGTGAGCCGCCTTCAAGGTGGCGCGCGCCCTCCATGCTGAGGTCGTCGCTGAAGATCGCGCCCGTGAAACCCATCTGCCCGCGCAGGATTTCCTTCAGCCAGCGGGGCGAAAAGCCGGCCGGATGCGAATCCACCTTGGGGTAGATGACATGGGCCGGCATCACCGAGCTCAGCGAGGTGCTCAGCCACTCATAGGGCTTGGCGTCGTCGCTCAAGACGGCCTTCAAGCTGCGCTTGTCCACCGGCACCGCCACGTGGCTGTCGGCCTTGACAAAGCCGTGACCCGGGAAGTGTTTGCCGCAGTTGGCCATGCCAGCGCGCAGCAGCCCGTGCATCAGGCTCTTGGCCAGCAGCGCCACCACACGCGGGTCGCGGTGAAAGGCGCGGTCGCCAATCACGCTGCTGGCGCCGAAGTCCAGGTCCAGCACGGGCGTGAAGCTCAGGTCGACACCGCAGGAGCGCAGCTCGGACGCCAGCACGTGGCCCGCCGCGGTGGCTGCGTCGGTGGCGGTCAGCGGGTCTTTCATCCACAGCTCGCCCAGGGTGCGCATGGCCGGCAGGGCCGTGAAACCGTCGGTGCGGAAGCGCTGCACACGGCCGCCTTCGTGGTCGACACAGATCAGCACGTCAGGGCGGGTCTTCTTGATCTGGGATGTCAGCTCGGTGAGCTGGCGCCGGCTCTCCCAGTTGCGTGCAAAGAGGATCAAGCCGCCCGTCAGCGGGTGCTGCAGGCGTTGCCGGTCGGCCTTGGTCAGTGTGGTGCCAGCGATGTCGAGCACCACGGGTGCGTGTGCGGTCATGGGGAGCTCACTTGTTGGCTGAAAGGGTTTCAACGACCACGAAGGACGCTGCGTAGTCGGTTTCGTCGGTGACCGTGACGTGGGCGATCCAGCCCTTGGCGTCGAACCAGGCTTTGAGCTCGCCCGAGAGCTGGATGTAGGGCTTGCCGCTGGGCTCGTTGAGGATTTCGCAACCGCGCCAGGTCATCGGGCTGCGGATGCCCAAACCGATGGCTTTGGAAAAGGCTTCCTTGGCCGAAAAGCGGGTGGCCACAAAACGCAGGCCACGTGTTGGCGTGCGCTGGCGCCGGGCTTCGAAGACGCGCATTTCGTCGGGCCCAAGTACCCGCTGCGCAAAGCGGTCGCCGCGCCGCTCCATCGTGGCGGCGATGCGCCGGATGTCGCAAACGTCGGTGCCGATGCCCACGATCATGGGCGTGACCGTCCGCTGTCGGGCGCCGATGAAACCCCCGCGCGGCCCGTTGCCGCCGACGCCGAAGGCAGATCGGGCGACCCGCTGTTGCGAATGCAGCGCTGATAGGCGCGCACGGTCTCGGCCAGACCCAGCTCCAAGGCGTCGGCGATCAGCGCGTGGCCGATCGAAACCTCCAGCACGCCAGGCACCGCTCGCAAAAAATCAGTCAGGTTGTCGCGGTTCAGATCGTGGCCGGCATTGACGCCCAGGCCAGCGGCTTGCGCAGCCAGCGCCGCTGCGGCAAAGGCCTTCAGTTGCGCGCCCTGGCCTGCAGTGCCATGCGCAGCGGCGTAGGGTTCGGTGTAGAGCTCCACGCGCTCAGCGCCCAGCGCGCGAGCCAAGGGCATGGCCTGTGGCGACGCGTCCATGAACAGGCTCACCCGCACGCCCAGCGCACAGCACTCGTCGATCAAGGGGCGCAGGCGGTCACCGTCGGCCACCAGGTCCCAGCCGTGATCGGATGTGAACTGGCCTTCGCTGTCAGGCACAAAGGTGCACTGGTGCGGCCGCAGCTCGCGCACAAAAGCCATCAGGTTCTGAAACGGGTTGCCCTCGATGTTGAAGTCGGCCTGCGGCCATTGCTTCATCAACACCGCCAGCGCCTGCACGTCGGTGGCCCGGATGTGGCGCTCGTCGGGCCGCGGGTGCACGGTGATGCCGTCGGCACCGGCTTGCAGGCACAGCGTGGCGGCGTGCAAGACGCTGGGCACACCCAGATGACGGCTGTTGCGCAGCAACGCCACTTTGTTGACGTTGACCGACAGGGCCGTGTGGCCGCGTTCGGAATCAGGGGCGATGAGTGGGTTCATGTGGGTTCAAGGGCGCTGGTGCGGGCACTGCGGGTCAACTTGCGCACGCCTTGCCAGACCTGGCGGGTGCGCAGCGTGGTGTGGCCCAGATGATAGTGAAGCAGCTCGCGCAAAGGCACCCGCAGTGCAGCCGAGACGCCAGCACAGGCATGGCGCACCACCGGCGCGCCACCGTGGGAAAGCGCCGCTTCAAGCCCCACCCACTGTTGGCCCGTGGGGCCTTGTGCAGCGCCCACCAGGCCGGCTTCGGGCTGCAGGGTGTAGCGGGCTTCGGGCTGCACGGCCTGGGCGCTGAGCGTGGCGATGGACAGATCGGGCAGCACGCCCAGTTCACGCAGCATCAGCAGCTCGAAGGCGCGCAGTGCCGAGCCTTCATCCACAGCGCTGGCCAGCGCCATGACGGTGTCGGCATACGCGTCAAACAGGCTTGGATGCGGATCTTGCCGCGCCAGCAGCTTGAGCAAGAGCTCGTTGAGGTAGTAGCCGGCCAGCAGCGACGCCGCCGGCATGATCGGCTGGCCGCCGGCCCATTCCGCGCTGCGCAGGTTCAGCACCTCGGCTTGTTCGTCGGCGGGCGTCTTGCCCAGCAGCAGCAGCAAGGGCTGAAAGGGCAAGAGCACCGGTCGAAAGTTGGAGGTCGGCCGCTTGGCGCCCTTGGCCGCCACCACCACGCGCCCCCGCTCGCGGGTGAAGATCTCGACGATCAGGCTGGTCTCGCTCCAGTCGTAGCTGTGCAAGACATAGGCCAGCAGCGGCGCGTTGGGCTTGGGCCCACCCGAGCGACCCGAGCTGCCCGGCGCACCCGAAGGCCGCAGGCGAGGTCCGTCTTCATTCGTAGCCATAGCTGCGCAGGTGGGCCTCGTCGTCGGCCCAGCCCGAGCGCACCTTGACCCACAGCTCCAGGAAGACCTTGGCCTCCCACAGGTGCTCCAACTCTTGCCGGGCCTCGCTGCCGATGCGCTTGAGGCGTTCACCGCCGTCGCCAATGACCATGCCCTTGTGGGCGTCGCGCTCGACCACGATGCTGGCCGCAATGCGGCGCAGGTTGCCCTCTTCCTCGAACTTGTCGATCACCACCGTACAGTTGTAGGGCAGCTCGTCACCGGTCAGGCGAAACAGCTTTTCGCGGATCATCTCGCTGGCCATGAAGCGTTCGCTGCGGTCGGTCAGCGCGTCTTCTTCGTACAACCAGGGTCGCTCGGGCAGGTAGGGCTCGACGATGCCCAGCAAACGCTGCACATCGGCTTCGCGGGTGGCCGACATGGGCACGAATTCAGCGAAAGCGTGACGCTCTTGCATGGTTTTCAGCCACGGCAGCACGTCGTTGCGGCGCTGCAGCGTGTCCAGCTTGTTGGCCACCAGCAGCGCGGGCTTGCCCTCGGGCAGCAGGGCCAGGACCTTGGCGTCGGGCATGCCAAAACGCACCGCCTCGCAAACGAACAGCACCACGTCCACATCGCCCAGGCTGGACAGCACCGTGCGGTTGAGCGTGCGATTGAGCGCAGCGCTGTGCTTCATCTGAAAACCCGGCGTGTCGACAAAGACGAACTGCGAAACGCCCTGCGTGCGAATGCCGGTGATGCGATGGCGCGTGGTCTGCGCCTTGTTGCTGGTGATGCTGATCTTTTGCCCCACCAAGGCGTTGAGCAACGTGCTTTTGCCGACGTTGGGTCGGCCCACGATGGCCACCAGACCACAGCGTTGCGGGGACTCTTGGGGTTCGGTCATGTCACTCTTTCAATTGCCGCAGTTAGGTGCCTGCGCGCAGGATTCTTGGCTGCTGAGGTCAAGCGGGCTTGATGCTGCCGCGCTACAAGCCCCAGAAGGGATTCATGAGCGCAGCGGCCCGCCCGGCTGGTCCTTGGCCTTCAGGATGTCCAGCAGCAGCCGCGCCGCCTCTTGCTCGGCGGCACGACGCGACCGCCCTTGGCCGCGCTGGGCCAGCCCCAAGGCCGAGACCGCGCACTCCACCTCGAAGGTTTGCGCATGGGCCTGGCCCTGCGTGGCCGTGATGCGATAGGCCGGCACCGCAATGCGCCGGGCCTGCAGCAGCTCCTGCAGTTCGGTCTTGGCGTCCTTGCTCCAGTTGTCGGCTTCGGTGGCCTGAATGACCTCACCAAACAGACTGCGCACCAGTTCTCGGGCGGGCTCATAGCCCCCATCGATGAACACCGCGCCAATCAAGGCCTCGACCGCGTCGGCCAGGATCGAGGGCCGCAGGGCGCCACCACCCTTGGCCTCGCCCTCGGACAAGCGCACCAGCTCGGGCAGGCCCAAGCCCAAAGCGGCACGATGCAGGCTGTCTTCGCGCACCAGGTGCGCCCGCACGCGGGTCAGGTCACCTTCGTCGCTGCCTGAAAAACGCTCGAACAGCAGTTCGGAGACGGCCAGGCTCAACACGGTGTCGCCCAGAAATTCGAGTCGTTCGTTGTGGTCGGCCCCAAAACTGCGGTGGGTCAGCGCACGCTGCAACAGCGGTGGGCTGCTGAAACGGTGACCCAGCCTTTGTTGCAGGCGTGCCAGGCGGGCGTCCGACCGCGTGTCCATCTGGGCTATTGCGACCGCCCCTGGTACTTGATCAGGATGAATACGGGCCCATAGACCGGGATTTCCTTGTCGTAGGCAAAACCCAGCACCACCTTGTCGTTCTCTTTGGTCACCGTCAGGTCCTTGCCGGCGACGGCCGAGATCGAGTATTCCAGCTCACGTTGTTTGTCGAAGGCCTGGCGGGCTTCGGCCACGGTGGCGGGCTGGGTCGCGGCGATCTTCTCGATGGCGCGCTGAATGGTGGCGTACTCGTTCATGGTGGGCAGGATGCGCACCAACAGGTAACCCATGAAACCAACCACCAGAGCCCAGAACAAAAGACCGAACAAGGTCATGCCGCGCTGCTGCGCGCGGTTGCCGTGAAAAGTGCCAGCGGTCATGGAGCGCCTTTTCGTGAAGTCGGGTGTCAGCGGAAAGAGCCGATGCGCCCGAGGTTGCTGAAATTCATCCAAACGAAGAATGCCCTGCCCACGATGTTTTGATCGGGTACAAAACCCCAGTATCGCGAGTCTTCTGAATTGTCGCGGTTATCGCCCATCATGAAGTAATGACCTGCAGGTACCTTGCAGACCACGCCTTCGGGCGAATAGCGACAGTTTTCGACGTTCGGGAAGTTGGCCGGCTTGGGCCTCAGGTACGAAGGCGCCTTGGGGTTGACCAGGATGTTGTGCTCGACATCGCCCAGCTTTTCGCTGAATTGGGGTTCGTAGCGCAAGCTGCCGGACTCAAAGAAGTCGCTCTTGGCCTGCATGGCCACGGCTTGCCCGTTGATGCTGAGCTTCTGGTTGAGGAAGGAGACTTCGTCGCCGGGCAGGCCCACCACGCGCTTGATGTAGTCCTGGCGCGGGTCAACTGGGTAGCGAAAGACCATCACGTCGCCCCGCTTGACGGGGTTGTTGTCGATGATCTTGTAGTTGATGACGGGCAACCGCACGCCGTAGTGAAACTTGTTGACCAGGATCAGGTCGCCCACCAGCAGGGTGGGGATCATGGAACCCGATGGGATCTTGAAGGGCTCAAACAGAAAGCTGCGCAGCAAGAAGACGATCAGGATCACAGGAAAAAGGCCGGCCGTCCAGTCCAGCCACCACGGCTGCATCAGCAAGCGCTCGCGCGCCACGGCGACGTCGCCGTCGACCTTGGCGATGCCCATCTTGGCCAGTTCGGCGCGCCGTGCGGTGTCCTGCTTTTCCAGTTCGACGGCGGCGGCTTGTCGGGCCGGTTCAAAGCGAAACCGTTCGGCCAACCAGAACACCAGCGTGACCACCGTCAGCACAAAGAGCAGCAACGAAAAATTGCCCGTCCAAAAGCCCAGGAACCAGCCGCCCAGGTAAGTGATCAGTGCGCCATACAGCGCCGCGGTCAAAGTGCTCATGAGCTTGTTCAGTCTTCCACTTGGAGAATGGCCAGAAAGGCTTCTTGCGGCACCTCGACGGAGCCGATCTGTTTCATGCGCTTCTTGCCGGCCTTCTGCTTCTCGAGCAGTTTCTTCTTGCGGCTGATGTCGCCGCCGTAGCATTTTGCCAGCACGTTCTTGCGCAGCGCCTTGACGTCTTCGCGTGCGATGATGTTGGCGCCGATGGTGGCCTGGATGGCCACGTCGTACATCTGGCGCGGGATCAACTTGCGCATCTTGGCAGCCACCGCACGGCCCCGAGGCTGGCTTTGGGCGCGGTGAACGATCATCGCCAGCGGGTCCACCTTCTCGCCGTTGATCATGATGTCGACCTTGACCACGTCGGCGCCGCGGTACTCCTTGAACTCGTAGTCCATGCTGGCGTAGCCCCGCGACACGCTTTTGAGCTTGTCGAAGAAGTCGAGCACGATCTCGGCCAAGGGCAGCTCATAGGTCAGCATGACCTGCTTGCCGTGGTAAGCCATGTTGAGCTGAACGCCGCGCTTGGCGTTGGCCAAGGTCATCACCGGGCCGACGCTGTCCTGCGGCATGTACAGGTGGACCGTGACGATGGGCTCGCGAATCTCGCGAATGCGGCCCAGGTCGGGCATCTTGCTGGGGTTTTCAACCTGCAGCACGGTGCCGTCGTTCAACTCCACCTCGTAGACCACGCTGGGTGCTGTGGTGACCAGGTCCTGGTCGAATTCGCGCTCCAGGCGCTCCTGCACGATTTCCATGTGCAGCAGGCCCAGAAAGCCGCAGCGGAAACCAAAGCCCAGCGCCTGGCTGACCTCGGGCTCGTAGCGCAGGCTGCTGTCGTTGAGCTTGAGCTTTTCCAGCGCGTCGCGCAGTTGGTCGTACTCGCTGGCTTCGGTGGGGTACAGGCCCGCAAACACCTGCGGCTGAATCTCCTTGAACCCCGGCAGCGCTTCAGTGGCCGGGCCGGCGTTGTTGGGCAGTTTCTTTTCCAGCGTGATGGTGTCGCCCACCTTGGCCGCCTGCAGCTCTTTGATGCCGCAGATGACGAAGCCCACTTCACCCGCCTTCAGCGAGTCGCGCGGCACCGACTTGGGTGTGAAGACGCCCATGTGCTCGATGCCAAAGACGGTGTTGCTGGCCATCAAGCGGATTCGTTCGCCCTTGCTCAAGGAGCCGTCGACGACACGGACCAGCATCACCACGCCCACGTAGTTGTCGAACCAGCTGTCGACAACCATGGCGCGTGGGGGGCCGTCGGGCTTGCCTTGCGGTGGCGGCATGCGGGCCACCACGGCCTCCAGGATCTCGTCGATGCCCATGCCGGTCTTGGCGCTGCAGGGAATGGCGTCTTCGGCGTCGATGCCGATCACGTCCTCGATCTCGCTCTTGGCGTTTTCAGGGTCGGCCTGCGGCAGGTCCATCTTGTTCAACACCGGCACCACCAGCACACCCAGATCCAGCGCGGTGTAGCAATTGGCGACCGTCTGCGCTTCAACGCCTTGAGACGCGTCCACCACCAGCAAGGCGCCCTCGCAGGCCGACAGAGAACGGCTGACCTCGTACGAGAAGTCCACATGGCCCGGCGTGTCGATCAGGTTCAGGTTGTAGACCTGACCATCCCGCGCCTTGTAGGTGAGTGCTGCGGTTTGCGCCTTGATGGTGATGCCGCGTTCGCGCTCGATGTCCATCGAGTCAAGCACCTGAGCTTCCATTTCGCGGTCTGACAAACCGCCACAACGTTGAATCAGGCGGTCAGCGAGCGTGCTCTTGCCGTGATCGATGTGGGCAATGATCGAAAAGTTGCGGATGTGATTCATCGAGCGTGATTGCATCGCGGCAGGGCCGCTGGTGCGCGAGTTGAGCGACGGGTGCCGCGTTCTGCGCGTTGGGCTGCAGGGGTGTGTGTTGGCTGGCAAGACACACTTTGAAAACAGCAAAAAAAAGGCGCGTCCAAATGGGTGACGCGCCTTCCAACAGAACGTTTGGCAACTGCTTGTTGGGGATTCATTCTAACCACAAGAACCGGCTGGAAACCCGCGTCATTGCTTGATTTCCGGCCGTTGCAGCGAGCCGACAGGGTAAAGTTATGCACAGTTTATCTACAGTCTGGAAACCCTCTGTGGACAGGTCTGAAACCACGCCACTCCGGGCCTCTTGAACGGGTAAATGCACCGTTCGGAGCTGTCATTCTAAACGCCTGGGTCCTTAATCTAAGGACACCGCACTTTGAAGTGATAGATCACTAACTTGCGACGATAACCATGAGCTTGAAGAGTCCAGTTTGTGGGTTCCCGCAATTTCACATGGCGGAAAGACCCGCGATTCGACTCAACTTGTCGGCCCCGAAGGACGACCGCCCAAGGCCGCCAGACCGCCGGATCAGCGCCCCTGCCGAATCACGATGTAGTTGACCCAGTCGCCACGGCGAACCAGGACCGACACCGGCTTGGCCTTGTCGGCCTTGGCCGCAGCAGCCGCAAACTGCTTGCTGTCGCTGATTTCGGCGTTGTCGATCGACAGGATGATGTCGCCTTCGCGCAGACCCGCGCGTGCCGCCGGCCCTTCGACCGCATCGACCCGCACGCCGCTGCGCAGACGCAGTTCGCGCTTCTGGGCTTCGGTGAGGTCGGCCACCGTGACACCCAGCGCCGTCTTGGCCGCAGCCTGCGGGCTGCTGCCTGGCTCGGCAGCAGCGCGCCGCGTCGGACGTTCGGCTTCGAACTCGGCAATGGTCACCGTGAGGTCACGCGCAGACCCGCGCCTGAACACCTGCAACGTGGCGCGAGCACCTGGCTTGAGGCCGCCAACAATGCGCGGCAGGTCACCTGACTTCTCAACCGCCTTGCCATCCACCTTGGTGATGATGTCGCCAGCCTCGACGCCTGCCTTTTCAGCCGGCTGATCTTTTTCAACCCCAGTCACCAGCGCACCGCGTGGCGCACCCAGGCCGATGGACTCGGCAACTTCTTTGCTGACCGGCCCGATCTGCACGCCAATGCGGCCCCGCACAACCCGACCGGTGGCGCGCAGTTGATCCGAAACCCGTGTCGCTTCATCGATCGGGATGGCGAAGCTGATGCCCATGAAGCCGCCTGAGCGGCTGTAGATCTGTGAATTGATGCCCACCACCTCGCCGCGCAGGTTCAGCAACGGGCCGCCGCTGTTGCCTGGGTTGATGGCGACGTCGGTCTGGATGAAGGGCAGATAGTCGCCAGTGTCGCGCTGCTTGGCGCTGACGATACCGGCCGTGACGGTGTTCTCCAGACCAAACGGCGACCCGATGGCCATCACCCATTCGCCCACCTTCAGCCGGTTGACGTCGCCGATCTTCACAAAGGGCAAGCCCGACGCTTCGACCTTGACCACCGCCACGTCGGTGCGCTTGTCGGCGCCCACGATGCGGGCCTTGAGTTCGCGCTTGTCGGTGAGCGTGACGATGACTTCTTCGGCACCCTCCACCACATGCGCGTTGGTCATGATGAAACCATCAGCGCTGAGGATGAAACCCGAGCCCACGCCACGCTGCTGCGGTTCTTCTTCATTGCCGCGCGGGCCGCGGCGCGGGTCCTGGCGGTTGGGCAAGGGAATGCCGAAGCGGCGGAAGAACTCCTCGATGTTGGGGTCCATCTCGGCGCCGCCGCCGCCACTCCCCCCGTTGCCGCTGTTCGCTGCCACGGGGCGGCGCTCGGTGGTG
>JANMHH010000188.1:0-14811 GCA_031375065.1 Rubrivivax sp.
GGCCACCTGATGGGCCTGATCACGCTGATGAAGGGCCAGCCGCTGGCCTACAACAAGGACAACCAAGAAGACAAGGAGCCACTGTTCGACACCGTGGACACCTTGTCGGACACGCTGCGCATCATGGCCGAGATGGCCGGCGGCATCATCGTCAAGAGAGACGCCATGGAGCGCGCCGCGCTGAAGGGCTACGCCACGGCCACCGACCTGGCCGACCACCTGGTGAAAAAAGGCTTGCCCTTTCGCGACGCCCATGAAGCCGTGGCCCACGCCGTGAAGGTGGCGATGGCGCGCGGGCTTGACCTGGCCGAGCTGCCGCTGAGCGACCTGCAGGCCATCAACAGCCGGATCACGGCCGACGCGGTTCAGGTGCTGACCCTGAAGGGCTCGCTGGACTCGCGTCAGGTCTTGGGCGGCACCGCGCCGGCCCAGGTGCGGGCCCAAGTTCAGCGGCACCGCCACAGGCTGGGCAGCTGACCGCAGCGCTCGCGCCGCCCAATCGGGCATCGCTCTGCCAAGAGACCCGGCAGTGCGGCCACGTTTGAATTGGCCGGAAAAGCAGCCTGTCATCACCTTTTTGGGGCCAGGCACCCAGTGAAATCATCGGACCACCTCAATTTTGGTGGGCACGGTGTTTTCATTCGGGCGCAAAACTCAACAGACTGGCAAGGTGGCCTGTGCCGTTCAAGGCGCCCGGGCCAGCTGGGCTTGTGTGCAGCGGCGGGACGACGGCGTGCCGCGCGTGCTGTGGGTCGAATCCACCGGCTGGACGGAAGACGGCCGTGCTGGCCGTGAACTGCGCGTCCGCCGCGGCCTGAATCGCTGCGCATCGGTCGCGGTGCTGACCCGCGGCCAGTACCAGGTGCTGCAGGTTGACGCGCCCGAACTGCCACGCTCCGAATGGGCCCAGGCCCTGCGCTGGCAGATCAAGGACCGATTGGACTTTCCGGTCGAGCAGGCCGTGATCCAGGTGCTGGAACTGCCCACCGACCCGGTTCGCAAGGCCAACAGCCAGCTGATGGCCATTGCAGCGCCGCAGCAGCCCTTGCAAAACCTGATCGCCCAGGGCGACTCGGTCGGCCTGGATTGGTCGGCCATCGACATCCCAGAGACGGCCTTGCGCAACATCAGCGCGCTGGTCGAGCCGCCCGACAAGGCCCAAGCGCTGGTTCACGTGGGCGAAGAGCACGCCTTGCTGGTCATCACCGTGGGCGGCGAACTGGCCAGCTCACGGCAACTGGACATGACGCTGGCCACCTTGTGCAGCAGCGATGACAGCACCCGTCAAGCGGCCTTCGACCGCGCCGGGCTGGAACTGCAGCGCACGCTGGACAGTTTCGAGCGTCACTTCAGCCACCTGAGCCTGGCCAGGCTGCTGATCACACCGGCCACCGGCCTGCAAGCTTTCATCGCCCATCTGCGCGAACTGGTCTATGTGCCGGTCGAACCGTTGCTGCTGAACTCAGCCCTGGACACCACGGCCGTGGCCAGCCTGGACGACCCCACCCAGCTGTCCTTGCACCTGTGCGCGATTGGCGCGGCGCTGCGCAGCGACTGAGGCCATGGCACAGCAAATCAACCTCTACGACCCGGCGCTGCGCCCGCAGCGCGACGCCTTCACGGCGCGCGCCAGCCTGCTCTGGGCCGCCAGTGCAGCGCTGCTGGCCACCGCCGCCGGGTGGGCGCTGCAACTGAGCACGCCAGCGCAAACCCTGGCTCCGCACGCTTCATCGGGTCAAGCCCTGCCTGCCAGCCCGGCCGTTAGTGCGGCCGTTAGTGCGGCAGCCAGCGCGGCGTCCGCACCCGTCAGCGCAGCGGCCGCCGAGCTGCAACGCCTGCGCGACTTTGAAGCCCACCAGCGGCGTGTGCAGGCCGCCATCCTGGACGGCGGCTTGGGCAACCGCAGCGGCCATGCCGAGTACCTGCGGGCCTTGGCGCGGCAGGCGCAGCCGCAGGTCTGGCTGACCGGCTTTTCAGTCAAACCGGAGAGCAAAGCGCTTGAGATCGAAGGGCAAACGCTCGACGCGTCGGCCCTGCCGGCCTACCTGCGCCGCCTGAACACCGAAGAGCGTTTCAAGGGCCGGCCCTTTGCCCACCTGAACATCCGCCAAGCCGCCACCGATGGCACGGCAGCCGCAGCACCACTGAGCAGCGAAACGGCGCCCCCGGCTTACCCCCTGTTCAGTCTGCGCTCGCTGCCGCTGGGCAAAGAGGCTGCACCATGAACCTGCAACAGGCCTGGTCGCAAGGCCTTCAGCAAATGCGCGCGTTGCAGCGCCGCTTTGACTCGCGTCCCCGCCGCGAGCGTTTGATCCTGACCGTGGCCCTGGTGGCGGTGGCCATCATGGCGGTGGACAGCTGGTGGCTGGGACCGGCCTTCAAACGCTGGAACGCCGCGTCGCAGCAACAGCGTGTCAGCCAGGCGCAGACGGCCCAGGCGCTGGTGGACCAGCAGCAAAACCGGGACCGCCAGCGGGCCCAGGACAACGCCTTCAAGTCAGAGATCAGCCAGCTGCGCGAACGGCTGCGCGCGCGTGAAAGCGACATGCGCGATGTCGAGCGCAGCCTGGTCGGACCCGAGCGCATGCTGGGTCTGCTGGAGCAACTGCTGGCCCGCCACGGGCAACTGCGGGTGCGCGCCGTGCAGACGCTGCCACGCACCGAGCTGGCCGAAGGCGGCAAGACCTTGCTGTACCGCCATGGTGTCGAGCTCTCGGTCGAAGGCGGCTACGGCGACCTCGTGAGCTACCTCGAAGCGCTGGAATCGATGCCGGAGCAGCTGCTGTGGGGCAGCCTGCAACTCAAGGTGGAGCGCCACCCCAAAGCGGTTCTGACGCTGCGTGTCTACACGCTCAGCCTGGACCGCAACTGGTTGGAAATCTGAGCATGCCCTACACCTCGCTTTGTTGTTTGGTGGTGGCCGTTGTGGCCTGGGCCTTGCTTCTGGCGACGCCTTCGCAGGCTGCCGGTGACCCCACACGCCCACCGGCGTTTGCCGCAGCAACCACCGGCGCCGCGCCACGCAGCGCAGCCGCCGCCGCTTCGGCCGTCAAACCGGCGCCCCCGCCCCCGCTGCTGGGCGCCGTACAACTGGGACGCGATGGCGCGGCCAGCGCCTTGCTGGACGGCCAGGTGGTACGCGTCGGCGACAAGGTCGGCGACAGCACCGTCACCCAGATCGACAGCCAGGGTGTCACCTTGCGTGGCCCCAAGGGCCCGCTTCGCATCACGCTGCTGCAGGTCAGCGGCAAAGTGGCCTCGTCCAACCCGAATTCCGGCGTGGCCGGCCACAACACGAGTCCGACGGTGTCGGCCGGAGGATCGAAACCATGAACAAAGCCCAACGCCTTGGCGCGCTGGCTGCAGTGGCCGCATTGACGTTCAGCACGCTGACACCCGCCGCAGAAACCCAGCGCTGGTTCACCAAACGCGCCAAGGGGCCCATGGTGACCGCCCTGAAGCCCGCGCCCGCGATGAGTGCGGTGTCGGCCGCTGCCGTGGTGCCCACTGCGCTGGCTTTGCAGAACACGCTCCCCCGGGCTCAGCTGTCCGCACCGGCGGCGGCTGCAACTGGCACGGCGGCCGTCCTGACAACGGCTGCGGCTGCCGCAACGGCCCCAGCAACAGCGACTGCAGCAACAGCAACCGCCACAACGGCAACGGCTGCAGCGGCTGCGGCCGCCACCGCCAGCCTGGCCAGCGTGGCGCGTTCGGCCAACGACCTGGCCCGTTTTGACCTGTCGGTGAGCAACGCCGCAGCGGCCCAGGTGTTCCTGCAGATCGCTTCAGGCACCAGCTACAACATGCTGGTCTCGCCCGACGTCAGCGGCCAGATCAGCGTGACGCTGAAGGACTCGACGGTGCTGGAAGCCATGGAGTCGATCCGCGAACTCTTTGGTTACGACTACCGCGTCAGTGGCAACCGGATTTTTGTCTACTCCAACGCCGTGCAGACCCGGCTGTACCGCGTCAACTACCTGCCGGGTCGGCGCGAAGGGGCGTCCGACATCCGCGTCACCTCCAGCTCGCTGGCCAAGGCCGGCACTGGGTCCAACGGCACTGGCGGTGGCGGCAACAGCGGCGGCGGCAACAGCGGCAATTCCGGCAGCGGCGGCACGGGTTCGTCGAGCTCGCGCGCCGACGACAGCTCCCATGTTCGCACCACCTCGGACGCCGACTTCTGGCAAGAGGTGAAGCTGTCGCTGCAAACGCTGATCGGCCAGACCGGGGGACGCGGGGTGGTGCTCAATCCGGCCGCCGGCGTCATCGTGGTGCGCGCCACCTCAGCCGAACAACGGCAGGTCGACCAGTACCTGAAAGCCATCCAACTGGCCGTCTCACGCCAGGTGATGATCGAGGCCAAGATCGTCGAGGTCTCGCTCAGCAAGGACGCCCAGACCGGCATCAACTGGGGTGCCTTCGGCCGCATCCTGGGCGGCTCGCTGGGGGTCAGCCTGGGCGTGGCTGCGCCGGGCACCGTGCTGCAGACCGTGGGTGCCCTGAGCACCAGCGACGGCACCACCGCGCAGGTCGGCGCCAACATCAATGCCAGCCCGATTGGCAAGGGCTTTTACGGCGTGGCGCTGCAGTCGTCAAACTTCGCCGCCCTGCTCAACTTCCTGCAGACCCAAGGCGACGTTTCGGTGCTGTCCAGCCCGCGCATCGCCACGCTCAACAACCAGAAGGCCGTGCTCAAGGTGGGCAGCGACGAGCTCTACGTCACCGGCATCACCACCACCACCACCAGCTCGGGCACCAACTCGGTGTCGACGCCCACGGTCAACCTGCAGCCCTTCTTCAGCGGCATTGCGCTGGATGTCACGCCGCAGATCGACGACCAGGGCAACGTGATCCTGCATGTGCACCCTTCGGTCAGCGCGGTGGTGGAACGCACCAAGGTCATCGACCTGGGCTCGCTGGGCTCTTACAAGCTGCCGCTGGCCACCAGCGCCATCAACGAAACCGACAGCATCGTGCGTGTGCGCGACGGCCAGATCGTGGCCATCGGCGGGCTGATGCGGCAAGAGACGCGGGCCGAGCGCTCGGGCGTCACCGGTCTGTCTGAATTGCCCCTGGTGGGCGGCTTGTTTCGCCAGACCAGCGACGTGACCAGCAAGCGCGAACTGGTCATCCTGATGCGCCCGACGGTGATCGCCGAAGACGGCAGTTGGCCCGAAGCGATGAGCGAGGCCACCGCCGTACAGCCTGCGGCCCCCAAGCGCTAGCGCACCGCCGTGGCCCGTCCCGAACGCATTCGCATCGGCGACCTCCTGGTTCAGGAGGCGCTGATCACGTCCGTCCAGCTGCAGGAAGCGCTGACGGCGCAAAAAGCCAGTGGCCGCAAGTTGGGCCGTCTGTTCGTCGACCGCGGCTGGGTCACCGAAACCCAGATCGCCAAGGCGCTGGCGCGCCAACTGCGCGCGCCCTTTGTCGACCTGTCGCAGCGCAGCGTTCGCCCCGAAGTGGCCAAGTTGCTGCCCGAGGCCCAGGCCCGGAGGCTGCGCGCGCTGCCCATCGACGAAGGTGCTGCCGGCCTGCGCGTGGCCATGGCCGACCCTTCCGACCTGACGGCCTATGACGAAGTGGTGCGCCTGGTGCGGCGCGAGATCGAGATCGCGGTGGTGGTTGAAAGCCAGCTGCTGGCGGCGCTGGACAAGGCCTACCGAACCGGCGACGAGATTGCCGGCCTGGCCCGCGAGCTGACCACCGAGCTGGCCGGCGTCGAAGGCGAACTGGGTGACCTGCTGGGCCTGTCCACCGCAACTGCCGAAGACGCTCCGGTGGTCAGGCTGCTCAGCTCGGTTTTTGAAGAAGCGCTGCGGGCCCGCGCGTCGGACATCCACATCGAGCCGCAGGAACGCAACCTGCGCATCCGCTTTCGCGTCGACGGCGTGCTGCACGTGCAAACCGAAACCGATGCCAAGATTTCCGGCGCCGTGGCGCTGCGCCTGAAACTGATGTCGGGCCTGGACATCTCGGAAAAGCGCCTGCCCCAGGACGGGCGCTTTCACGTCAAGCTGCGCACCGGCGCGGTCGACGTGCGCATCTCCACCATGCCGACCCAGCACGGCGAATCGGTGGTCATGCGGCTGCTCAACCAGAGTGGCGGCCTGTTGGGCCTGGACCGCCTGGACATCCCGCCCCATGTGGCGCAGGCGCTGCAGCGCGCCATCAAGCGGCCCAGCGGCATGTTCCTGGTCACCGGCCCCACCGGCAGCGGCAAGACCACCACGCTGTACGCGGCGCTGCAGGCCTTGAACGACACCGGCCGCAAGATCATCACCGTGGAAGACCCGGTCGAATACCGCCTCCCGGGTTTGAACCAGGTCCAGGTGATGGACAAGATCGACCTCAGTTTCGACCGCGTCTTGCGCGCCGCACTGCGCCAGGACCCCGATGTCATTCTCGTCGGCGAGATGCGTGACCAGAAGACCGCTGAAATCGGCCTGCGTGCGGCCATGACGGGCCACCTGGTGCTGTCGACCCTGCACACCAACGACGCGCTGTCGACCCCGATTCGGCTGCTCGACATGGGCGTGCCGCGCTACATGGTGGCGCTGTCGCTGCAACTGGTGCTGGCGCAGCGCCTGGTGCGCGTGGTCTGCCCGCATTGCAGCGAAGTGCATCTGCCCGACGCCCACGAACACGAGTGGCTGCGGCTGGAGCTGGGCGACCAGGTCGACAGCCACCGCTTCCAGCGCGGCCGCGGTTGCTCGGAGTGCAACGACACCGGCTACATCGGCCGCACCGGCGTCTACGAAATTCTGGAAATGACGCGCGAGCTGGTCGAGGCCATGAACAGCACAGACCCGGCCGCCTTCAATGCAGCGGGACGCCGCCAAATGGCCGGCCGCACCTTGCGCCGCGACGCGCTGCGCCTGGTCTGCGCCGGCCGCACCACCATCGAAGAGGCCATGCGGGTGAGCGCGCAGGTCGACGAATGAGCGAGCTGTTGCCACGCTTCGCCTACACCGGCCGCGCTGCCGGTGGTGCGGTGGCGGGCGAAGCCGACGGCGCCAGCGCCAGTGCGGTGGCCGATCAGTTGCAGTCGCGTGGCATCACGCCGCTGAGCATCGAACCGCTCAAGGGCGGCGCCAGCGCGGCGGCCAACATTGACTTGCGCCAGCTCTGGCACCGGTGGCGCAAGACGCGCGTGCCGATGACCGACTTGCTGCTGTTTTCGCGCCAGCTCAACACCCTGCTGCGTGCAGGCGTGCCGATCCTGCGCGCCCTGGCCGGTCTGGAAGCATCGGCCAGTTCGCAGCAGATGCGGGAAACCTTGCAGCAGGTGCGGCGCAGCCTGGAGTCAGGCCTGGAACTGTCGATGGCCTTTGCCCAGCACCCGCGTGTGTTCGACGCCTTCTACGTGTCCATGGTGCGCGTGGGCGAGATGACCGGCCGGCTGGACGAGGTCTTCCTGCGCCTGTTCAACCACCTGGAGTTCGAGCTGTTCATGCAGCAGCAGGTGCGCGCGGCGCTGCGCTACCCGATGTTTGTCATTGCAGCCATGGTGATGGCGATTGGCGTGATCAATGTCATGGTGGTGCCCGCCTTTGCCACCGTCTTCAAGAGCTTTGGGGCTGAACTGCCGCTGGCCACACGCATTTTGGTGACCGGTTCTGAATTCACCTTGAAGTACGGCTGGGCCCTGGGCCTGGGTGGTGTGATCGCCTTCTTCGGGCTGCGCCGCTGGATCGCCACCCCATCCGGCCGCACGCACTGGGACCGCCTGCACCTGGCGCTGCCCCTGGCCGGGCCGATCGTGCGCAAAGCCACGCTGGCGCGCTTTGCGCGCAGCCTGTCGCTGGCGCTCAAGAGCGGCGTGCCGATCGAACAGGCGCTGTCGGTGATGGCGCACACCGTCGACAACCACTTCATGGCCCAGCGTGTGGAAGGCCTGCGCACGGCGGTGGAGCGCGGCGAAACCATTCTGCGTGCGGCTGTGGCCGCCAACGTGTTCACACCCGTGGTGCTGCAGATGATTGCGGTGGGCGAAGAAACCGGTGCGGTGGACGAACTGATGGACGAGGTGGCCGACCTCTACAACAACGACGTTCAGTACGAACTCAAGACCCTGTCGCAGCAGATCGAACCGATCCTGATCATCTTCATGGGCGCTTTGGTGCTGATCCTGGCCCTGGGTGTCTTCCTGCCGGTGTGGGACCTGGGTCGGGTGGCATTCAAGAAATGACAACCCGCTGCCGATATCCCAGGTCAGCAGATCAATTTGCCTTTGTCCACACCCCAGTCAGGCCATGCACCAAGACCTCTTTGCCACCCACCTGCCCAGCCCTGGCGCTGCAGCAGGGTGCTTCACGGCTGGAGTTTGCGCTGTGCATGGCCGTGATGGCGGTGTTGATGTCGGTCTTCTTGTCTCGCGTGGACGAGTGGACCGACGCCGCCAAAGCGGTGCGTCAGACCACCGCAGCGCCACCCTACCCCTTGCCAACGACAGCGCCCGATTGCGGCGCGTCGGTTCCCACCCCAACGGCTTCGTGCATCGCCGTTCCCTGTCCTGACACCTGTCGCATCCAGAAAGGAAAATCGCCATGAAAAAGCGTCTTCAAGCCGGCTTCACGATGATCGAGTTGATCGTCGTCATCGTCATCCTGGGAATCTTGGCGGCCACCGCGCTGCCCAAATTCATCGACATGCGCAGTGACGCCACATCGGCCGCCGTGAACGGCGTGGCCGGTGCCGCTGCAGCAGCGATGAACCTGAACTACGCCGGCTGCGCGGTGACCAACAACGTGGTCACGGCCAACAAGTGCGCCAAGGTCGACGATTGCGCTGACGTCGCCGGCCTGCTGCAAGGCGGTTTGCCCACCGGCTACACCGTGGGCGGCGCCGACCCTGGCGCGACCAACGGCGCAACCTCCACCTGCACCGTCAGCAGCGGCGGTGTGACCGTCAACTTTGCGTCGGTCGCAGCCGGCAACTGATGAGCGGTTGGCCCCAGGGCCAACCCGCGGTCGAGTCCCGTCGGTGATTCTCGGGCCGTGGATCGCACAGCCAGCAGCGCGAACGCGGCCATCATGAAGACCCAGTCTGGCTTTACGCTGATCGAGCTGGTCGCCGTTCTGGTGCTGGTGGCGGTGCTGGCCGTGGCCGTGCTGCCACGCATGGAAGGCGCGTTGGCGCTGCGCGGCGACGCCTGGCGCGACCAGGTGGTGGCCACGCTGCGCCAGGCTCAATCGATGGCGGTCGGCCACCGCCGGCTGGTCTGCGTGGCGGTGGGCAGCAACACGTTGTCGATCAGCATCGCAACCAGCCAACCCGCGTCGGCTTGCGGCAGCGCGGTGTCTGGCCCCGATGGCAGCACCAGTTGGGCGCGCGACGCCTCGGCACCCGCCACGGCGCTCAGCCCTGCGGGCGGCCTCTTTTTCCAGCCCAGCGGCCGCGTGACCAGCGACGGCGCCGGCCTGCTGGCCACACCGGGCCGCATCACCATCAACGGCCAAGCCGATGTGCAGGTGGTGGCCGAGACCGGTCATGTGCAATAGCGCCCGTCGCCAGAGGCTGGCGCAACGCGGCATGACGCTGGTCGAGTTGCTGATCGCCATCGTCGTGATCGGCGTTGGTTTGGGCGGCGTGATGTTGGCCTTTTCGACCTTGGCACGCCAAAACGCCGACCCGGTGGTGCAGCGGCAGATGCTGGCCATTGCACAAGGCCTGATGGAAGAGATCCACCTCAAACCTTATGCCAGTGCCATCAACGCGGCGCCCAGCGGCTGCGCCCGCGACACCTTCAACGACGTCAGCGACTACCACGGCTACAGCAGCACCAACGTCATCTGCAGCGTCGACGGCACCAGCGTCAGCGGTTTGAACGGCTACTCGGTGCGTGTGGTGGTGGCGGTGGCGCCCCTGGCCGGCGTGGCCGACGCCAAGCGGGTGGACGTGATCGTCAACCGCGGCAGCGACAGCTTCACCTTGACTGGCTGGCGCACCGACCATGCGTCCTGAAACCAAACCAGGTCTGGGCCTGCGCCGGCGCTTGTTGCTGCGCCCCACCACGGGCCACCCGACGCGTGGCTTCACGTTGGTGGAACTGGTGGTGGTGATGGCGCTGGGTGGCATCGTCGCGGCTGCGCTCACGGTTTTCATGCGGCCGGCCCTGGAGACCTGGCTCACGACCCGCGCCCGTGCCAGCGTGGCCGCACAAGCCAACCTGGCGCTGCAGCGGATGGTGCGCGACGTGCGTGCGGCGGTGCCCAATTCGATTCGCACGCCAGACCCGCAGTGTTTTGAGCTGGTGCCCACCAGCACCGGCGGCCGGGCCCGCGTCGGCCCCGACACGGTCAACGACAGCGCGCCGGGGTGCAGCCCTTCGAGCAGTTGTTCGGCAGCCCTGGACACCAGCCAAGCCACCACCACACTGGACGTGCTGAGTCCGCTGGGCACGCTGCCCACCGCGGGCGACTGGGTGGTGATCGACAACCAGAATGCCGCCGATGTTTACGTCGGCACCAACCGCGCCCGGATCACCGCCGTGACCGTGCCCAACACCACCCAGGGGCGCCACCGGCTGACACTGGCCAGCACCCAGTTTTCACCCGGCTACGACAGCGGCCGTTTCACCGTGGTGCCAGCCGCCCAGCAGGCGGTGTTCTACGTTTGCCGGGGTGCCGACGGCACGCTGGACGCCGCGGGCAACGGCAAGGGCAGCTTGATGCGTTTGCAGGCCTACGGCTTCAACGCCGCCTACCCAGCGTCCTGCCCGGCGGCGCCCATCGGCGACGTGCTGGCGACCCAGGTGCGCAGTTGTCGTTTTCTCTACGACCCCAACCAAGGCGCAACCCAGCAACACGGCTACGTGGCGCTGGAGCTGCAAATCACCCGCAACCAGGAGTCGGCCACCCTGGTGGTGGGCGCCCACGTGGTCAACGTGCCGTGAGTTTTAAGCCCGCCTCCTCAGGCACCTTGCACCGGCAGCAACGGGGCTTGGGCGCGATTGCAGCCATCGTGGTGCTGGTGCTGCTGGCCAGCCTGGCGGCGGCGGTGGTTCGCCTGGGCAGCGCGTCGGCCGGTGCTTCTGCCCAGGAGATCGAGTCGACCCGGGCCATCCATGCAGCCCGCGCCGGGCTGCAGTGGGGCCTGTTTCAAGCTTTCAAGGGCAGCTGGACCAGCTGCAATGGCAACGTCCAGAGCCTGGACCTGCGCAGCACCACGGGCATGACGGTGACCTTGCGGTGTGATTCCACCGCCTACAACGAAGGCGAAACCTCGCCCGGCGTGGCGCAGGTGGTGCGGGTCTTCACCATCGAGGCCGTGGCCTGCAACGCCGCCGTGGCCTGCCCCGACGCGGCGCGTGTGGCCTTGCCCGGTTATGTCGAACGCATGCTGCGCGTTCAGGCGGTCAACTAAAGGGCCACCGCAGGCGTCACGCTTGAACCGTGGCACCCGGCATTTCATCGCCCAGCCAGCTGAGCAGAATCAGCGCCGCTGCACTGCCCACCGGAAACAGCAGCACCGCCAACGACACCCAGCCAGCCACCGAACGCCGCATGCGCTTGGCCGCCAGACCCAGAAACACCCAGTGCAGGATCAGTGCGCAGGCCAAGGCCAGCCCGGTCGCGGTGGCACGCAGGGGCGTGGCCACCGTGCGCTCCAACAAGGGCGGCAAAAAGAGCGCGAGGCAGCCCAGCGACACCACCAAGGCCACGGTGGATGCCGTCAAGGCACGTTGGTCGGCAGTTTCTTTCATGGCGGGCTCCAACAACGCGTTGCAGCACCGGGCTGCAGTGCTGTCAGTGTAGGCCGGGCCGCTACCCTGCTCAAGTCGGTGCTCAAGTCGCAGGGCGCAAGTTACCGGCGGCAAGTCACAGCAGCCAAGCCATCCGACATCCGTCCAGCGCTGGCGTCTACCGCCCAGCCCGCAACACGTGTCAAAGCCAACCCGCACAGGGTCGGTCCAAGCGATCAGCGGAACTTGATCCGGGTGGCGTCCAGGCCGCGCTGATCGGCTGACAAAAGCCCTTTGACCTCCACCGCGCGGCCAACGACCAGGTCTGCGGCGGTCCCGTCTTCGAAGCGCAAATCCGAGCGCGCGGTGCCGATCGTGAAGCCGCGCAGCGTGATGGTGCGCTGGCTCGGGCTCACGGCCGTCAAGGCGCCGATGATTTCGAAGCCCTGGTCGCGCACCTGTTGGTCACTCTGGATGCTGACCTGGGTGGCGCGCAGCAGGCCCAAGCGCACCGTGCCCTCGACCTTCACACGAACGCCCACCGCCAGCCCGGCACTGCCGTCGGGGAAGCTGGCGCCGCTGGCGTCAACCGGACGCCCACCCACGCTGAACGACTGGGCCGACGTGAAGCTGTTGATCAGGCCTTCGGCCTTGACCGTTTGCAGGTCAGCCAGCGGCTGCAGCGCGGTGTCAAAGCCCTTCACCAGCCAGCGCGCCGGGTTGAGTTCGGCCGACAGGCGCAGCCGCACATACTGCCCGGCGGCCAGACCTGCTGGCACGCCAGTCGCGCCGGCGTAGCTGTAGGTGTGGGCACCGATGCGCAGCGTCTGGGCGACCGTGTCCACGGCAGACAACGGCCCGCGCAGGCGCAAGCCCAGGCTCAGGACGGCCGGCTCGATGCGGGTGGCCCTGTAGCGCTGGGCGGCGGCGTCGAACACCGCATAGACCTCCAGGCCCTGGCCCAGGGACAGCCCGGCTAGGCCCAGGGTCAGGCGCTCGTCGAACACGGTGGTGGCGTCGACCGAGACCCGCTGACCCAGGATCGTGAAGCTGCTGCCGGCCAGGTCCAGCAGGCCCAGTGGACCCACCAGCTCACTTTCGAAACGGATGCGCGTGGCGGTGGCGCGGGATCCGGACGCGTCGGTGGTGATGGCGTTGCTCTCCACTTCCACCGTCATGCCCAGCCGCAGGTCGTCGCGCGAACGGCGGCCGCCGTCGACGTCCTGCACGTCGGCGCTGAGGTCATCGAAGCGAACCCCGCCGACGATCACCGAGCCAAACCCGGTGATGGGCCCGGAGGCGTAAGCCGTGGCATTGCCGCCGGTTCCGCCCGTGCCAACGCCGCCACCACAACCGGCGGTGATGGTCAGGGCCAGCGCCATGACCAGCCACAGGCCCAGCGCAGCGCGCCGCTTCACAAGGGACTTTTTCAGGGCATGCATGTCAGTTCTTTCTTTTGGCCCGCGCCGGGGGGCGCGTGCGCTCAGGGGTGGGGGCCAGCGGTGCTGCACCCTCGTGGTAGCTGTAAAGGCCCACGCGCAGGCGACCTTGCGGTGCGGGCTGCTGGATGGCGTCGGCGGCCACGCGGGCTTCCAAGGCTGGCACCAAAGCGGCCAGCAGGGCCTGCCACTGCGCGTGCACCTGGGGTTGCACCGAAGCGATCGAAGCCGCGCTCAAACCGTCAGCAAAAACGGCCTGCTCGAAATGCAGGCGGTCTTCACCGCCGAGCACGTTTTCAACCGCCGCGCGCAGGTGGTCGCCCACGTTGTCGCCCAGGAAGCCCAACTGCCTGGTCAGGTCACCGGTGGCCACGAAGGTTTCGCGCTGCAGGCGGATCTGGTCGCTGGCTTCGTCCCATAACGCCAGCCCCAAGCGCACCAGTTCGTCGAGCAGGCTGCGCGGGTGCACATCGCGGGTAACGGACTGGGCCAGCGACTCAAAACTCACAGCGCCTTGGCGCGGCAGCACCACCGGTTGGCCGTCCGGGCCACGGTAAGGCGCCTGCGTGCGCCAGTGCGCAAAGACCTCGCTGGCCAGCGAACGCGGGCGCGGCGCGGTGTCACGGGCCGACTCTTGTTGCACGATGCGGGTGACCTCGCGACGGTTGATGCCGGTGGTGGTGCTGATGCGGCTGACCTTGCGGTGCGCCGGCAAACCCGGGTGGGCCTGAGCCGCTGCCTGGACAAAGGCCTGGCGCAAGAGTTCTTCGACGGCGGCGTAAGGCAGCCCCCGCCCCACCCCCAGCTGGGCCACGGAAGACAGCAAGCCGGCCAGGGCCTCTTGCAGCGCTTGCTGCTCGGGGCCAGGGCCGGCGTCGTCTGGGGGGGAATCGCGGTTGTCGTTCACATGGAAAGCGGGTCGGCTGCACTGTAAGGGTCAGCCAACCCGCTGGTCCACATCAGGCGGTTTACTTGAACTCGACCCGACGGGCTTCCAGCCGCGTGCGGTCGCTGCTGAGCACGCCTTTGACCTCGACCCGCTTGCCATTGGCCAGCGTGGTCTCAACGCCGTCCTTGTATTGCACGGTGCCGCCGTACCAAACCGTCACGCCACGCAGAGCAAAGGTCTTGGCGGTGGTGTCGAGGTTGCTCATCTCACCGCGCAGTTCCAGTTCGCGGACGGCCGGGCGGCGATCTTCGATCTCGACCTTGGAAGCCACCAGCACGCCGTTAGTGACCACACCTTCGACTTCGACCTTGGCGCCCAGCACGATGCCGGTGGTTCCATCGGGGAAGGAGGCGTTGCTGGCGTCGACCTGCAGGCCGTTGATCTGGAAGCTGCTGGTCGACGTGAACGTGCTGATCACACCTTCGACGTGGGCGTCACGGCGTGACAACTCGGGCAGGCGCAGGCCGCCGCGCAGGCCGGTGGCCACCCAGACGCCATTGACCTGGGTCGTTTGCAGCAACACGCGCACGATCTGGCCGTTGGTCAGGCCGGGCGGCACCAGCCCTGCTGGCAGCCCGGTGTAGGAGATGACCTGGCCGTTGATGGTGAAGGTCTTGGCCGTGGTGTCGAGCCCGGCAATCGCGCCGCGCAGCTTGTACACGGTGGCACCGGTCTTGGGTTCGATGCGGGTGGCCACGACGCGGCCATTGGCAGGGTCCAGGATGCCGTAGACCTCG
>JANMHH010000190.1:0-10808 GCA_031375065.1 Rubrivivax sp.
GGCGAAGACCGGTACACCGCGCCGGGCCTGTTCAGCGTGGATGCGCAAGGCCAGGACCTGCGCCGCCTGGTGGCCCTTCGCCCTGGACCGTTGGTCACCGAAGCAGCGCGCTTCAGCCGCGACGCCCTGCCCTAGAACCACGTGCTGTTGCACGTGCCGCAGCGCCAAGCCCGTACCGCAGCCCATGCCCCAGCCGATGCCGATGAGCGCATCGACGACGGGATCATCGGCGAGCTCGTCTTCAGCAGCGCGCGTGAACTGTCCAGCGTGGTGCCCGTGTGGCTGAACACACGCACCGGCCGCACACGTTTCATGGACCTGCAAGCCCCCAGCGGCGCACGCGGCTGGCTGTTCGACAGCCGTGGGCAAGCGCGTGTGGCGGTGTCGCAGGACAAGGGCCGACGGGTGGTGCATTGGCGTGGCCCGGGCCAGACCGAGTGGCAGAAGCTGAGCGACGACGATGCGCTGCGCGCGTCTTTCACGCCGCGCCATGTCGACGACGCCGGCAACCTGTACGTCACACACCGCAAGGGGCCTGCGGGCCTGTCGGTGCTGTCGCGTTTCGACTTCGAGCGCCGCGCGCCGGCCGCCGAGCCCTGGGTCACGGTGGAGGGGTTCGACTTCAATGGCAGCGTGCTGGCCGCACGCCAGGGCGAAGCCGCAGCCGGTGTGCGGCTGGAGGCCGACGCCGAAACCACGGTTTGGTTTGACGACAAGATGAAGCGCTTTCAGCAGCAGGCCGACGAGCGCCTGCCCGGTGGCATCAACCGCGTCAGCTGCCGCCGCTGCGGGCAGGCCGACATGGTGGCGCTGGTGCGGCACTTCTCGGACCGTGACCCCGGTCACCTGTGGCTCTATAGCGCCAGCACCGGCCAGTGGCGCTCGGTCTTTCCGGTGCTGCGCGGCATCAACCGCCAGCAGATGGCGGCGGTCGACTTCCAGCGCATCAAGGCCCGCGACGGCCGCGACCTGCCGGTTTGGCTGACCCTGCCAATGGGTCGCAAGGCCGGCAGCCCAGGGCCGGCGGTGGTGCTGGTGCACGGCGGCCCCTGGGTGCGCGGTGGTCATTGGCGCTGGAACCCGATGGAGCAGTTCCTGGCCTCGCGTGGCTACCTGGTCATCAGCCCCGATTTCCGTGGCAGCCAGGGCTATGGCCAGGCGCACTTTGAAGCCGGCTGGAAACAATGGGGCCAAGCCATGCAGGACGACGTGGCCGACGCGGTGCTGTGGGCGCAGGCCCAGGGCCTGGCCGACCAGCGGGTGTGCATTGCCGGCGCCAGCTACGGCGGCTATTCCACGCTGATGGGCCTGGTGCGCCACCCCGAGCTGTACCGCTGCGGCGTGGCCTGGGTGGCGGTCACCGACCCCTTCCTGATGCTGGAAGGCTCGTGGTGGATACGCGACGACATCAGCGACTCGGGCCGCCGCTATTCATTGCCGCAGCTGGTGGGCGACGCCAAACAAGACGTCGACATGCTGACCCGCGTGTCACCGCTGGCGCAGGCCGACAAAATCCGCGCGCCCTTGCTGCTGGGCTTTGGCGAGGCCGACCTGCGGGTGCCGCTGGCCCACTGCAAGCGCCTGCGCGAGGCGATGCAGAAAGCCGGGCGGGAGCCGCTGTGGGTGAGCTACCCCGACGAGGGCCACGGCTGGCGTTTGCCGCAGACCCGCACCGACTTTGCGCGGCGCATGGAAAACTTCCTGGCTGAGCACCTCAAATAGCCGGGGCCGCGGCCTCACTCGGGTTCGCCGTTCGGAGGTTGAAACGCGATGTCGCCAATCTGCGTGTCGACGATCATCGTGCCCACCTCCGCTTCGTGCTCAAAGGCCGCTGCGCCAAGCGCAGCGCGCGCCATGGCCTGCGCGCGCGCGCCTGAGCGGGCCTGGTTGGGTTCGCGCTTTTCGCCCTTGGTACGGTAGGTCGCTTCGGCGCGACCCCAGAGTCGAGCCGCCGTGACGAAGCGGCCTTCCAGTGCGGCCAGCAGGGCGAGCGAGTCGACCCAATAGGTGTTCAGCTCGAACCCCATCGCCGTTGGCCAGGCATCGACGGCCACACGACGGGCCGCCGTCGCGTCATCGCAGGCCAGCAAAGCACTGGCCAAGTTCATGCGCAGGATGGCCAGCGCGTGCAACTGTCGCGTGCCACGCAAACGGGCTTCGATTTCGAGGCCCAGCCGGGCAGCCTCTCCTGCACGCCCGCGCGCCAGCGCCATATCGGCCAGATTCATCTGCACCGCATTGCGGGTGATCTCGGAGCCGATGGCCTGCGCGTGCTGCAGCCATCGCTGCAGCCAGCGCTCCACCGTCTCCCAGTCGCCGCGCCGGTAGGCGAACAGGCTTTCAGCCTTGCACACCTCGGCCTGTACCGATGGCGGCCAGTTCGGCTGCACCAGCAAACGCATCTCTGCCAGCGCGGCTTGTTGTCGCTCATCGGCGCCTTCGAGCCGTGAGCTGGCGATGATCGCCAGGGCCCGCCCCAGATCCTGTTCATTCTTCAGCTCGCGAAAAAGGGCCGCCGCGCAAAGCGCATCAGCCTCACCGGTGCGGGCGTCGCGATCGACACGGAAGACAGCATGTCCAAGCAGCCATTTCGCGCGCAACTCGGCTGCCATGCCTTCGTCAAGGCAGGCCTGCGTGGCGTGCCAGAGCGCGTCGCATTCGGCGTATCGCGCCAGCGTCAGCGCACGCGCCAACGGTCGCGCCAACGCCACTGCGATGGCCGGCGCATGGCTCAACGCCCAAGCCAATGCGACACGTGCGTTGTCCAGGTCGGGCTCGAGCGCCAGGATCATGGCGTCGTAGCCGATCGCGCCCTCATTGCAGCGGCCATTGAGCGACTGGAAGTGCGCCTGAACCCACAGCGCGTGGCGCCGCTCAGCGGCAGGACCTTCGCCGCTGACGGCCAGTTGCTCACGCGCCAGCGCCAGCGGTGATTCGAGCAAGCGGTAGCGCGGCGGCTCGTCGGCGCTGGCCACCACCAGCGACCGGTCGATCAGTGCGTCCAGCGCGTCGAGCATGCACCAGCGGTCCAGCGTGGCGTCGCACACCACAAGCTGCAGCAGTTCGAGCCCGGCGCCACCGGCGAGCACCGCCATGCGGCGGAACACGATGCGTTCGTTGTCGCCGAGCAAAGCATGGGTCCATTCCAGCGCCGCGCGCAGCGACTGGTGGCGTGGCGGCGCGTCACGTCGGCTCTTGGTCAACAGGTGCAAACGTTCGCCGAGCGAGGCGGCCAGGCGCTCCAAGCCGAGCAGCGGCACCCGCGCAGCTGCGAGTTCGAGCGCCAGCGCGCAGCCGTCAAGGCGCTGGCACAGTAAGCGAGTGGTCTCGACGTTGGACGGGTTCAACCCGAAGTGGTGGTCACCAGCGCGCACGCGCGCCTCGAAGAGCGCCAGCGCCCCCCACTGCCCCGCCTCGGCAGCGTCCACGGGCTGCCGTGGCACCGCCAGCGGGCCCAGACGAAAAACACTTTCCGCCGCCACTTTGAGCGGCGCCTGGCTGGTGACGAGCAGGTGCACGGCGCCGGCGCGGGACAGCAGTGCGCCAGCCAGGCGCGCCACGTCGGGCAGCAGGTGTTCGGCGTTGTCCAGCGCCAACAGCAGCGACAGTGGCGCCAGCGCCGAGGTCAGCGCGGCCAACGGATCGCCCTTGCCCAGCGACAAGCCCAGCGCGGCAGCGATGCCAGGTGCCACCAGAGCGCCGTCTGACAGCGCGCTCAAGTCCACCCAGCACACGCCTTGCAAGTAGGCGGCGCGCCGGCTTTCAAGAAGATGCAACGCGAGCAAGGTCTTGCCGACACCTGCCGCGCCAACCACGCTGACCAGCGGATGCACATCGACCAGCGCAGCCAGCGCCGCCAGCTCTTCACCACGGCCCAGCAACGGCGCCAGCCGCTCGGGCAGGCGCGTGCGCGGCTCGTGCGCGGCTGGGGGTGCGGGTGAAGTCGGGACGGTGGGCAGCGCCGCCGAAGTCAGATGGCTGTGAAGCGCCTCGCCGAACCGATAGCCGCGCCCTGGCACCGTGACGATCGTCTGCGCACCCAGCAGCTTGCGCAGCGACCAGACATGCACTTCGAGGTTGTTCTCGGCCACCACGGTGTCGGGCCACACCCGATCGAGCAGTTCGTGTTTGCTCAGCGTGCGGTCGTTTTGCTGCATCAACGTCAGCAGCAAGTCAAAGGCCCGCGCACCGAGCTTGAGCGGTTGGCCGTCAGCCAGCACTTGGCGCTGGCGCGGCTGCAGCTCGAAACGGCCGGACGGGCCGAAGCGCAGGGTGTCGTCGATGGGTTGGCTCATCTCAAGCATCAAGAAGGCAGGCTTAAGAACGATTAAGCGCCAGCCAAGGACAGCACCGTACGCAATGCCGAGCATGGGCACAAGCCCCACAAGCCCTGCATGGGCTGAGAAGGATCCTTGATGAAGCACACATCCCACACCACCGCCGCTGCCGTCGCTGCAGAACCCCAGCTGCCACTGGACGCCCCCCTCAACAGCATTGATCGCCTCGCGCCATTGCCCGAGCAGGCCGGACTGCGCCGCCGCCAGGTGCTCGCCGCCGTGCCTGCGTCCGTGGCCTGCGCCATGAGCAGCGCGCCGTTGCGCCAGGCACTGGCACATGCCGATGACCGAAGCGCCGCACCCAACGCCTTCACCCGTCTGTTTCCGCAACTGCCGCCGTTCGCGCAGTCTTCACCGCCGCTGGTAGCGGCCCTGATGGACCTCGGCCGCCCGGGCGGGCTGATGGATGCCAACGACGCGCTGTCGGCCGGGCCGATCGCGTTGATCACGGATCCCTCACTGTCAATCAACAACCCCAACGCTGCGCTGCCTGGGGGCACGGCCGGCAGCACCTTCCTGGGCCAGTTCGTCGACCACGACGTGACCTTCGACGCCAGTTCGAACCTGGGCCGGGCCACCGCACCGCAGCAGGTGAGCAACATGCGCCGGCCGGCGCTAGACCTCGACTCGGTCTACGGCCGCGGCCCAGTGGCCGACCCGCACCTGTACGAGCCGCAAGACCCGGCGCGCCTGCGCCTGGAGAGTGGTGGCGCCTTTGAGGACCTGCCGCGCCTGGCCAGCGGCCGCGCGCTGATCGCCGACCCGCGCAATGACGAGCACGTGATCCTGGCCGGCCTGCACGCGGCTGTGATGCTGTTCCACAACCACGTCGTCGAGCGCGTGCGTGCGGCGGGCGAGGTGGCGCCAGAGCGCGTCTTCGCCGCGGCTCGTCGAAGCGTGACCTGGCACTACCACTGGATCGTCTTGCGTGAACTGCTGCCGTCCTTCGTCGGCCCCGCGCTGGTCGATGACATCCTGCGCCACGGCGCGCGCATCGGGCGTGAACGCGAGCAGCGGCAACTTTCGATGCCGGTGGAGTTTTCTGGTGCAGCCTACCGCTTCGGTCACTCCCTGGTGCGGCCCTCGTACCGCGCCAACCTCAAGGGCCACCGCGGCGGGCCGTTTTTCGGCTTCGTCTTCGACCCGCGCGCCCAGGGCCAGGCCGATCCCGACGACTTGCGTGGTGGCCAGCGCGCTGCGCGCCGCTTCGTCGGCTGGCAGACCTTCTTCGACTTTGGCGACGGCGAGCTCAAGCCACGCAAGCGCATCGACACCCAGCTCTCGACGCCGCTGTTCCGGCTGCCGCTGGGCAGCATCGCCGACGGCTCAACGCCCACGTCGCTGGCGCAGCGCAACCTGCTTCGTCACCTGACGTGGCAGTTGCCTTCCGGCCAGCGAATTGCGCATCACCTGGGTCTGCCGGCGCTGCGCCCTGGTGACCTGGCCGACCTCGCCCGCTACGGCTTGGACCTGGAACGCAACACGCCGCTGTGGTTCTACGTGCTGCGTGAAGCCCAGCTCGCAACCGGCGGGCAGACGCTTGGACCGGTGGGCGGGCGCCTCGTGGCCGAAGTGCTGATCCAACTGATGCAGGACGACACCGACAGCTGGCTGCACGCCGAACCGCGCTGGCGCCCCACGCTGCCTTCACGCCACGGCGCCGGGCAATTCGACATCGTCGACCTGCTCACGCTGGCCGGGGTAAGCCCGACCCATCGCGGGCAGTGAACGATGCGTCGTCCGGCGCGCGCTTGCGCTGGCGGCTGGGCTGGCGGCCGTTAAAGTAGCTCTTGCAACCCGACGCGTTTTGCGTTGTTCAGGAGACAAACCCCCATGTTTTCCCACATCATGATCGGCACCAACAACCTGGAAAAGTCCAAGGCGTTCTACGACGCTGTGCTGGGCACGCTGGGCGTACCGCCCGGCGCGGTGGACCGCCATCGCATCTTCTGGCGCACCAAGACCGGCGTCTTCTCGACCAGCCTGCCCATCGACGGCCAGTCGGCCTGCATCGGCAACGGCAGCACGGTGGGCTTTGCCTGCGCATCGCCTGAACAGGCCGACGCCTGGCACGCTGCCGGCCTGGCCCACGGCGGCACCACCTGCGAAGACCCGCCCGGCCTGCGCGGCGCGCCGGGCAACAGCATGTACCTGGCCTACCTGCGCGACCCCGACGGCAACAAGATCTGCGGTCTGTACCGCGTGCCCAAGGCCTGACCTGCACGGTTTGGCCGGCCAAGCCCAGGGGTGTGCAGTGGGGCCCAAGTCCGAATGGCATTTGCGGGCAGCCACGCCGACAGACGCGCTGTGCCTGTCGGTGTTGGCCATGCAGGTTTTTCTGGACACCTACGCCACCCAAGGCATTCGCCCCGCCATCGCGCGCGAGGTGCTGGCTTCTTACTCAGAGGATGTCTTCAACAAGGCACTTGGGGCCGAAGACTGCCGCATCGTGGTGGCCGAACGCAGCGGCCACCTGCTTGGCTTTGCCCAGCTGCAACTGACGGCCTGCCATGAACTCGCGCCAGCGGGTGCGCAGGTCGAATTGCTGCGCCTGTACGTGCAGGAACCCTTCACGGGCGCCAAGTTGGGCACAGCTTTGTTGGCGCGCGCAGAACAGCTGGCCAGCGAGCACGGCGCGGCCGTGCTGTGGCTCACGTCCTGGGTCCACAACCACCGGGCGCTGGCTTTTTACGCCCGGCGTGGCTACACCGACCATGGTGCGACCCTCTTCACCTTTGAAGGTGAGTCGCATGAAAATCGGGTCTTTGCCAAACGCCTCTGCGGGTAGGCCGCATGTCGGGTCTTGCAGGATCGATGCACCCCGCCATCAACCCTGGCTGGGACAGCGGCGTCCAAGCCGATGGCTGGCGGCAGCGCTAGGCCAGGGCCGCACGTGCAAACAGGTTGCGAATGGTCAGCTTGCGGTTGATGACCTGCCCGTCTTGCATGTCTTCGCTCCACAGCGTCTTGCACCCAGCCAACAAAGCCGCCGACACGATGAGCGCGTCGTACAACGACAAACCATAGCGCTCGGCCAGCTTCAGCGCCTGCTCGTGGGTCTGCACAGTCAAGGCCTGCACCTCACAGACCGCGCGGACCTGGGTCAGCACCTCGTTGATGTCGGGCCACGGCATGCGCAGTTTGCGCGACGCCACTGCTGCAAACTCGTTCAGAACCTGCACGCTGATGGTGCCGCCACCGGCCAACAGTTCCTCAGCCCGGTCGGCCTTGGCCGCGTCGGCCGACAACAGGTAAAGCAAGACGTTGGTGTCGAAGAACGCTTCAGCCGCGCTCATGGGCTTGAACCCGGTCGAAGGTAAAGCCTTCGGGCAGGCGGCCCCGGAACTTGCGCAGTCGGGCCAACAGCTCACGCGCCCCGGGCGCTTTTTCAACGGCAAAGGACTGATCACCCTTGACGTGGATGTTGATGTGGTCACCGGGCTTCAAGTTCAAGGCCTCGACCACGGCCGTTGGCAGACGCACGGCCAAGCTGTTGCCCCATTTGGCGACTTGCATGTTCGCTCCCATGATCTACTGGAAAGAATGTATATCTTACGCCGCCAGTCTGCACGGCGCCAGTCAGCCCAGTGGGCCGGGCCCGCACCACGACGGGAGCCGCGTGGGCGGGCGCAGCCGCGTCGTCGTCTTCGAACGTGGGGTTGCCGTTGCAACTGCGGACCCGCCACTGGAGTGGCAGCCCGCTTGTGGCCATTGGCGCCGATGTCGGCGCTTGGCGCGTGAGGCGCGTGAGGCATCTCGCCATGTCTTCCAGCCACCAGCGGCGCAGCCCATCGCGCTTGACCGAACGGAACCTCTGGGCAGTGCACACGCCGTCCAGCGCTGGTGCGCCCGCGGCGTGTAACGTCACTTGGTCGAATCGCCCGCTGCTTCTAGACTACAAGCCGTTACAAGTGGCCGCCCCGCAGTTCGTCTCGCCTTGGTTCAGCGCCCACAACAACCCGCTTGGAGACGCCCATGTTGGACCTGCTGAAGGCTCAGGATTTTCAGGAATCGCGCATCGAAAACGAACCCATCCTGGGCCATGTGCTGGTTTTTCCAGGCGGGCGGATCCAGTCGCTGACCTGGTTTGAGCGGGTGCTGGTGACGCTGGGCCTGACCAATGCCAAGCGGCTGGAGCGGCACTACGCGGGCGGCCGCAAACCGTAAGGGGTTGCTGCGGCCCAGCCCGCGGTTCAGGCCGCCGCTCGGGTCCGACTAAACAGCGGCGCGCTGCCGCCGGCCCACGGCCACCATGCCCGCCAACGCCAACAGCGTCAAGGCGGCCGTCGCGGGTTCAGGCACCAGGAAGCCGCGGATCTCGCCACCCGGATTGCCCGTGGTGTGGATGTTCAGGTAGACCTTGTTGTCGTAGATGTTCTGCAGGAAGCGGGCTGTCGCGCCAGCGGTCGTGCCGCCTGATGCCGTGACGAACGTTGGGTTCCAGTTGGCAGCCAGGTCCAGGTCCAGCGCTTCACTCCAGGTGCCTGAAGTGACACCGGTCGGTATGGCCAGGCTTGGCGCGTCAACCGCAACGCCGGCGGTGCCGCTGAAGGGGGCCGCTGTGCAGCAGTGGAAGTGAGCCACGGTGGTGCCGGTGGACAGGCCCGCAAAGGTGGCGGTGAAGCTCAGGATGTTGGTGGCGTCGTCAAACATCACCACCGCGTTGCCGCTGCCGGTGCGTGTGCCGCCGCCTTCAGGCGCGAAGGTGGTGTAGAAGGTCAACACACCGGCATGAGCGCAGCCCCAAGCGGCGGTCAACAGGGTGGCCAGAGCGACCAGTTTTTTCATCATCTTCTCCTGAGGTTGGCCAATCGGCAGACCGCGATGCTGGCAGCACGGGGCCGACTCCATAACCCCCAGAGCAAGTGCCCCAGTGACGGAATAAAAGCCTGCTGCCTACCGTAGAGAACTGGCAAGGCCGAAACCACCTGGCAACACCCAGACCCTCTGGGCACGTTGGGCTACGAGAGGGCCGCGTAGCGCTCCAGGTGGTGGTCGGCATCACCAAAGCGCTGCGCCGCCATGGTCAGGCGGCGGAAGGTGTGCGAGATCTTCAGTTCTTCGGTCATGCCCATGCCGCCGTGCAGTTGCACCGACTCTTGGCTGATCAGGCGAGCGGCGTCGGCAATCTTGATCTTGGCCGCCGACACCGCTCGGCTGCGCTCGGCCGGGCTGCAGCCGCTGTCGACCTTGGCCGCCGCCAGGATGGCCATCGAGCGGGCCTGTTCCAGCGTGATCAGCATCTCCACCATGCGGTGCTGCAACACCTGGAAGGACGCAATCGCAATGCCGAACTGGCGCCGCGTCTTGGTGTACTCCAGCGTCGCTTCATGGGCGTAGCGCATGGCGCCGATGGCGTCGGCGCAGAGCAGTGCGGTGGCAAAGTCCACCGCTTCTTCGATGGCGGCCAGTACGCCGTCTTCGCCGCGCGCTTTTTCGTCCGTCCTGTCGCCTGCCCTCTCACCGATTCCATGGCCCAGCAGTGCGTCCGCGCCCAAGCGAACCCCAGTGAACAGGATGTCGGCCGAACGCTGACCGTCCACGGTTCGGCTGGGGTTTAACGCGACACCGTCAGCGGCAGGATCCACCACAAACAGGCCGGTGCCAGCGGCGGTAACGGCCGACACCACCAGCGTGTGCGCCAGCGGCGCGCCGATGACCACGCACTTGGTGCCGTCCAGCACCCAGCCGTCGCCTTCGCGGCGCGCATGCGTGCTTTGTGGGTCCAGGGCATAGCGGCGACCCGGTTCCAGGTAGGCCAAGGCCAGGCGGCGTGTGCCGTCGACCAAGCCCGGCAGCAGCGCAGCGCGTTGTTCGCCATTGCCCAGCCTTGCCACCAGGCGGCCCGCCAGCGCGATGTTGTCCAGCAGCGGCTCCACCACCAGGGCTTCACCGCAGGACTCCATGGTGGCCATCAGGTCCATCGCGCCGCCACCAAAACCGCCGTCGGCTTCGGGTAGCGCCACCGCCGTCAAGCCCATGTCGGCCAAGGTGGCCCAGGCGCTGGCGCTGAAGCCGCTGTCGGAGCGCACGATGTTTTGGCGTTGCTCAAAACCATAGTCCTTGGCCAGCGCCTTGACCACCGAATCGGCCAGCTGCTGTTGTTCGTCACTCAGTTCGAAGTTCATGTTTTGCCCTGCTGCGTGCGCTTCAACGAGGAAGTCTGGATGGAGCTGCGGCTTGGCCGCTCATCATGCAGGTTATCCATCAAAGACCCAGGGTCATCTTGGCGATGATGTTGCGCTGGATCTCGTTGCTGCCGGCGTAGATGCTGGCCTTGCGGTAGTTGAAGTAACGCGGCGACAGGCGCGACGTGAAGTGGTCGATGGCGCCGTGGTCCACCGCGACAAAGGGCTGCGCCATCGGGCCCACCGCCTGCATCATCAGCTCGGTGATCATCTGCTGCACTTCGGTGCCGCGGATCTTCAGCATCGACACATCGGCGCCCGGCGGCTGGCCGGTGCGGCGCAT
>JANMHH010000353.1:0-4842 GCA_031375065.1 Rubrivivax sp.
CAAACATCGCCAGATTTCTGGTGGGCGGTGCAGGGTTTGAACCTGCGACCCCTGCCGTGTGAAGGCAGTGCTCTACCGCTGAGCTAACCGCCCGGAATTGGGGGAGCCACCTGCTGGTGCCAGGCGCATTCCGGTAAGCCGTAGATTATGCCATGGCCTGTTGCAGGTCCGTCCGGTTGTGGTTTCATGAAGCTGCCAGCCCGTCAAGCCTGCGCCATGGGGCGCCAGACAGCTTTGCCCTTGCAAGCTTCATCTACTTCTCTCAACACCTTCTGGTGCGCCGCGATCTCTTCGGCCCCGGCCATCAGCACGGGCAGCGTCAGTTCAACCAGGTTGATGGCCACTGCTACAACAGGCCCTCGGCCGGTGTCGGCACTGTCGATGACCAGCGAGTCCTGGCCGCGCGTCATGTTCAGGTAGACCTGCGCCAACAAATCGGCGTCGATCAGCGCGCCGTGCAGGTCGCGTTTGGAGTTGTCGACCTCCAGGCGGCGGCACAGCGCGTCCAGCGAGTTGCCCTTGCCGGGGAACATCTCGCGCGCCATCAGCAGGCTGTCGGTGATGCGGCCGGCGTGGCTGGCAAAACGCGCTCGACCCAGGCGGGCCAGTTCGGCGTCCAGAAAGGCCACGTCGAAGTTGGCGTTGTGAATGACCACGTCGGCGCCCGTCACAAACTCGATCAGCTCGGCAACGACGGTGGCAAAGGGTGGCTTGTCGGCCAGGAATTCATCGGTGATGCCGTGCACGCGCACCGCGTCGGGGTGGCTGCTGCGACCCGGATTCACATAGTGGTGAAAGCGCCGGCCGGTGTCGCGGCGGTTGTCGTATTCGACGCAGGCCACTTCGATGATGCGGTCGCCCTGGTCGGCGTAAAGGCCCGTGGTTTCGGTGTCGAGAAAAACCTGTCGCATGCTCAAGCCCCTTGCCGAGTTGCCGTGCGGCCAAACCACCACCACAGCCCGGCGCCCAGCACGATCATCGGCACACACAGCCACTGCCCCATGCTCATGCCCAAGCTCAGCAAGCCCAGAAAGCTGTCGGGTTCGCGGAAGTACTCGGCGATGAAACGCAGCACACCGTAGCCAAAGACGAAGGCCGCGGCGACCTGGCCGGTGGCGCGGTCCTTCCGGGCGTAAAGCCACAGCAGCACAAACAGCAGCAGGCCCTCCAGCAAGAATTGGTACAGCTGCGACGGGTGGCGCGCCACCATGCTGCCGCTTTGCGGGAAGGCCATGGCCCACGGCAAGCTGGCGTCGGCGGGCCGCCCCCACAGTTCACCGTTGATGAAGTTGCCCAGGCGCACCGAGGCCAGCCCGGTGGGCACACAGGGCGCCACCACGTCCATCACGTTCAGGAACGAACGCTTGCGCTGGTGTGCAAACCAGGCCATCGCCAGGATCACCCCGATCAAGCCACCGTGAAAGGCCATGCCGCCTTTCCAGACCATCAGAATTTCCAGCGGGTTGGCCGCGTAGTAGCCAGGCTTATAGAACAGCGCGTAGCCCAGGCGCCCGCCCAGCACCACGCCCAGCACGCCGTAAAACAGCATGTCCTCCACGTCCCGCCGGGTCCAGCCGGCCTGGGCAAACTGCGGGCGTTGAACGCGGCGGCCAGCCAGAAACAAAAACAGGCCAAAGGCGACCAGGTAGGTCAGCCCGTACCAGTGGATCTGGACCGGCCCCAGCGCCAGGGCCACGGGGTTGAATTGAGGATGCACGAGCATCGGTAGGGCTCCGGTAGCGGTAGACGCCATTGTCCACGGGCCGGGCTGACCGTTCTCAAGCGTACCCAGGCGGCCCTGAAGGCTCGATAAACTCAAGGGTCCCACAACCTCAAGCCCACGATGAGCTCAAACCGCCGCTCCAAGAACATCACCGAAGGCGTTGCCCGCGCGCCCAACCGGTCCATGTACTACGCCATGGGCTACACCGAGGCTGACTTTGGCAAACCGATGATCGGCGTGGCCAATGGCCACAGCACCATCACGCCGTGCAACAGCGGGCTGCAAAAACTGGCCGACGCGGCGGTGGCTGAGCTCAAGGCGGCTGGCGCCAACCCGCAGATTTTTGGCACGCCGACCATCAGCGACGGCATGGCCATGGGCACCGAAGGCATGAAGTACAGCCTGGTGTCGCGCGAGGTGATTGCCGACTGCGTGGAAACCTGCGTCGGCGGCCAGTGGATGGACGGCGTGCTGGTGATTGGCGGCTGCGACAAGAACATGCCCGGCGGCATGATGGGCATGCTGCGCGCCAACGTGCCGGCCATCTACGTTTACGGCGGCACCATCCTGCCGGGCCGCTACAAGGGCCAGGACCTCAACATCGTCAGCGTCTTCGAAGCCGTGGGCCAGTTCAGCGCCGGCAACATGAGCGAAGAAGACTTCTGCCAGATCGAACGCCGCGCCATCCCCGGCAGCGGCAGCTGTGGTGGCATGTACACGGCCAACACCATGTCGTCGGCGTTTGAGGCCCTGGGCATGAGCCTGCCCTTTGCCAGCACCATGGCCAACGTCGAGGACCCGATCCTGGCCCACACCCAGGCGGCGGCCCGCGCCTTGGTCGAAGCCGTCAAGGCCAACCTCAGGCCGCGCGACATCGTCACCAAAAAGAGCATTGAAAACGCCGTCGCGCTGATCATGGCCACCGGTGGCAGCACCAACGCGGTCTTGCACTTCCTGGCCATCGCGCACACCGCCGAGGTGGACTGGACCATCGACGACTTCGAGCGCATCCGCCGCCGCACGCCCGTGCTGTGCGACCTCAAGCCCAGCGGCAAGTACCTGGCCATCGACCTGCACCGCGCCGGCGGCATCCCGGCCGTGATGAAAGAAATGCTGGCCGCTGGCCTGCTGCATGGCGACTGCATCACCATCACCGGCAAGACGGTGGCCCAGAACCTGGCCGATCTGCCACCGCTGCGGACCGACCAGGACGTGATCCGCCCGGTGTCCAGGCCGATCTACGCCCAGGGCCACCTGGCCATCCTGAAAGGCAACCTCAGCCCCGAGGGCTGCGTGGCCAAGATCACCGGCCTGAAGAACCCCGTCATCACGGGCCCGGCGCGTGTGTTCGACGATGAACAAAGTGCGCTGGCCGCCATCATGGCCAAGAAGATCGTGGCCGGTGACGTGATGGTGCTGCGCTACCTGGGCCCCAAGGGCGGCCCCGGCATGCCAGAAATGCTGGCCCCCACCGGCGCGCTGATTGGCCAGGGCCTGGGCGAAAGCGTGGGCCTGATCACCGACGGCCGCTTCAGCGGCGGCACCTGGGGCATGGTGGTAGGCCATGTGGCACCTGAAGCCTATGCCGGCGGCCTGATCGCACTGGTGCAAGAAGGTGACAGCATCACCATCGACGCCCACCAGTTGCTGCTGCAATTGGATGTGAGCGACGCTGAAATCGCCGCGCGCCGTGCACTGTGGAAGCAGCCGGCACCGCGTTACACCCGCGGCGTGCTGGCCAAGTTTGCCAAGAACGCGTCGACTGCCAGCACGGGCGCCGTGCTCGACGGCGAATGAGCTGCGACTGAGCGTTACAGGCGCGGTTCGCGCCGCGGCGGCGGCTCTTCGAGCGGCTTGCTGGGGGCGTCGCGGCCCGCGTGCGTGGGGTCGGCCGAGATGTGCCGCGCCTTCACGGCGCTGGTCTTGGCGGCCATTTTGTCGCGCCGCTTGCTGATGCCCAGTCCCAGCGTTTCCATCGACCTCTCACGGCGGTCGACCTTGCGCTGCTCCATCTTGTTCATCTCACGCCGCTTGGTCCAGCCCGACGAATCGGCAAACTCCCACCACAGCACCGCCAGGCCAAAGGGCGCCAGGATGATCCACCAGGACCAGGTGGCAAACGGCCCGAACTCGGCCATCTTGGCCGCCAGCAAGAGCACTCCAACAATGACCAGGGGCATGGCGTTTCTCCTGCAGGCACTGTAGCGCAAGCCGATGCTGAAGTGCACGCGCCCGTGCATGCACCCGTCGGCCCGACCTGAACGCGCTGCGAGCGCGCCGAGGACGTCCGAAGCGCCCAAAAAAAGGGGCCCTCAGGCCCCTTGCTCCGGCCTCAGAACGGCTCAGACCGCCTGGCCCAACTGCTCCAGGATGGCTGGGTTCTCCAGCGTGCTGGTGTCCTGCGTGATGGCCTCGCCCTTGGCAATGCTGCGCAGCAGGCGGCGCATGATCTTGCCGCTGCGCGTCTTGGGCAGGTTGTCGCCAAAGCGGATGTCCTTGGGCTTGGCGATCGGGCCGATCTCCTTGGCCACCCAGTTGCGCAATTCGTTGGCGATCTTCTTGGCTTCTTCGCCGGTGGGGCGGCTGCGCTTCAAGACCACAAAAGCGCAGATGGCCTCGCCCGTGGTGTCGTCGGGGCGGCCCACCACGGCGGCTTCGGCCACCAGCTCGGTGTGGCTGACCAGCGCCGATTCGATTTCCATCGTGCCCATGCGGTGGCCCGACACGTTGAGCACGTCGTCGATGCGACCGGTGATGGTGAAGTAGCCGGTGTCCTTGTCGCGGATCGATCCGTCGCCCGCCAGGTAGTAGCCCTTGAGCTCAGGCGGGTAGTAGCTTTTGACGAAGCGCTCGGGGTCGCCCCAAATCGTGCGGATCATGCTGGGCCAGGGCTTCTTGATGACCAGGATGCCACCACTGCCGTTGGGCACGTCGGCCCCGGTTTCATCGACGATGGCCGCGGTGATGCCCGGGAACGGCAGCGTGCAAGAACCCGGCACCATGGGCGTGGCGCCTGGCAGCGGGGTGATCACATGACCGCCGGTTTCGGTTTGCCAGAAGGTGTCGACGATGGGGCAACGGCTGCCGCCCACGTTCTGGTAGTACCACTCCCAGGCCGC
>JANMHH010000355.1:0-26145 GCA_031375065.1 Rubrivivax sp.
CGTGTGCTCGACATCGGCAGCAGCCGCGAGCTGTGTGGTGGCACCCACGTGCAGCGCACCGGCGACATCGGTCTGTTCAAGATCGTCGCCGAAGGTGGCGTGGCCGCCGGCATCCGCCGCGTCGAAGCCGTCACCGGCGACAACGCGCTGGCCTATCTGCAGCAGTTGGAAAGCAGCGTCAACGGCCTGGCCGCGACGCTCAAGGCCACCCCGGCCGAAGTGCCGGGCCGCGTGGCATCAGTTTTAGAGCACGTGCGTGCGCTGGAAAAGGAAGTTGAGTCGCTCAAGAGCAAGCTGGCTTCGTCGCAAGGCGACGAACTGCTGTCGCAGGCGGTGGACGTGAAGGGCGTCAAGGTGGTGGCCGCCGTGCTGCAAGGCGCCGACGCCAAGGCCCTGCGCGAGACCATGGACAAGCTCAAGGACAAGCTCAAGAGCGCAGCCATCGTGCTGGCCGCGGTGGAAGGCGGCAAGGTGCAGCTGGCCGCCGGCGTCACGGCCGATCAGATGGGCAAGGTCAAGGCCGGCGAGCTGGTGAACTTTGTCGCCCAGCAAGTGGGTGGCAAGGGCGGCGGCAAGCCCGATCTGGCGATGGCGGGGGGCAGCGATGCGGCTGGGTTGCCGGCGGCGCTGGCCTCGGTCGCGGCCTGGGTCGGCGGCAAGCTGTAAGCCTCGGCGTTGGGGGCGAAGGCCAGCAGGGCCTGGGCCCCAGCACCAGACGAAAAAAAGGCGGCTCTTGCGAGTCGCCTTTTCTGTCTGGACGCTGCGCCGCTCAGAACGAATAACGCAGCGTGGCCTGCACCGCCCACTGGCTTTCGCCAGCGGTCTGGCGGGTGATGAAGTCTTCGGTGGTGCCCAGGCTGTAGATGTACTTGCCGTTGGCGTCCAGCCCGTTGTAGTTGACGAAGCTGCGGTTGGACGGGAAGCCGATCTCGTTGATGCGGCCCCACTTCTTGTTCAGCAGGTTGCCGAAGTTCAGGATGTCGAAGCTGAAGGTGACCTTGTGCTCCTTCATGAAGCCCGGCAGTTCCTGGCTCAGGCGCACGTCGATGTTGTTGACCCAGGGCGCGTAGTTGTTGTTGCGCCCCACCACGCCACCGCGGGCAGACGACAGGCCCTGGTTGCCGTCGACGATGGCCCAGAAACGGGCTTCTTCCGCGGCGCCGCCACGGAAGGTGACCTCGCCAGAGCCAGGCGCGCTGGGGATGTACATCAAGTCGTTGCCGCCGATGCCGTCACCGTTCAGGTCGTTCAAGTAAGTCCAGCTGTAGGGCTTGCCGCGGCGGCCTTCGTAGAACACCCCCACGCTGGTGCGGTAGCTCGACACAAACGCAGCCGACCAGCTGATGCTGGCATTGACCCGGTCCTTGATCAGGTAGTTGGAGTTCTGCAGCACTTCTTCATTGGGGTTGAAGATGTTGCGGCCGTTCCAGTTGGAATTGGACGTGGACGAGGTCAGCGGGTTGACCTCGGTGGCCGACGTCTTGGTGTAGGCCAGGCTCCAGCCGAAACCGGCGGACAGCGGGCGGCTCAGCGACAGGGTGATGGCATTGCCACCGCCCAACTTGGTGTCGCTGGCCAGCAGCACGTTGGCGAAAGATGCGTTGCTGAGCGCGCGGTTGCGGTTGCCGGTGCAGTTGGTGCCGCCCGTGCCGGAGTTGTTGGCGGTGATGATGCTGCCGTTGGCGTTCCAGCAGCCGCCTTGGTACCCCTGGGGCGTCCAGAACATCTGGCGGCCGTCGGCGCCGGACCGGGTTGCACCACCCAGGTTCAGGTGCTGGTAGTAGATGCCACTTTGGGTCTTGGTGTGCAGCCACTCCACACCGGCCACCAGGGCACCCAGGACCGGCATCACTGGCAGTTCGGCTTCGAATCCCAGGTTGGCCTTCCACACGGCAGGTTGCTTGAGGTCGGGTGACAGGATGTCGACGTTGGCCGCCGGCACCGCGCCGGTCAGGCCTGGCTGGCCGTCGGGATTGGCACTGAAGATGCCGGTGCTGGTGGGCCCCAGAACACCGGGGTTGCAGCCGGTAAAGGTGGTGCAGCTCAGTGTTGCAACCGCTCTGCCGGTGTTGCTGAAGGGGTTGGACAGCCAGACGTTGGCGGCGGCACCCTGGAACAGGCCAAAGCCGCCCCTCAGTTGCATGCGACGATCTTTGTCGCCCAAGTCCCAGTTGAAACCAAAGCGCGGTTGGACCAGGTTGTTGCCATCCAGCGTGGTGGTGTTGTCCAAACCAAAGCCGCCGGTGTTTCGGGTCACGGTGTTGCCGGCCACAAAACCAGCCACGCCTGGCGCAGCCACAGCGGCGTTGGCCAAGGGCTTTTCAGGCACGGTTTGTTGGTCAACCCGCACACCCAGGGTCAGGCTGAACTTGGGGCTGACCTTCCAGCTGTCCTGCAAAAAAAGCCCCGTGTTGGCGTAGCTCCAGATGGCCACCGCGTCTTGCAGGCTGCGGCCCGTTTGCGGTGCCTGCACTTGGTAGAACGAAGGACGACCGAGCCTGAAGTTTTCCAGCACCGCGGCTTCCACCTGTGCAGCGGTGGCGGTGTTGCAGGTGATCGCGCCAAAGCTGTAGGTCAAACTGGCCGAACTGTTCTCGCACTGAAACCGGTACTGGCCGTTGGTGTCTTGCAAGAAGGCGTTGTAGACGTCGTTGTTGGCGTAGTCCGCACCAAACTTCAGTTCGTGCGAACCCAGGGTCAGTGTGCCGGCAGCGTAGAGGTCGGTGGTTTCGGTGCCCAGCACATTGAAGTGGCGGCTGCGCTCGGTGCCAAACAGCAGGTCCCGGCTGTTGGCGCTGGTGCCCGCTGGGGCGTTCAGCGGCAGGGCGCCGGCAAACTGAAGGGACACCTGCGGCAGGCGTGTGCCGTTCACTGCAAAAGGCTGGCTGTCGTAGTTGCGCTTGGAGACCTTCAGCTCGGTGCTGAAGTTGGGCGTCCAGTCGGCGAACCACTGTCCGACCAGGCTCTCGATTTCTTTCTCCTGGTTGTACCAATGCGAGCTGAGCGACAGCCGGGTGGCGGTGAAGAAGCTGGTTCCGGCCAAGAAGGGCTCGGTCTGGCTGGTCTTGGTGTAGCGCAGGTTGGCGCGGTGGTCGTCGGTGATGTTCCAGTCCAGCTTCAGCAGTGTGTCTTTCACCGTCAAGGCCACGCCGTCGGGCACGGTGACGGTGCCGATGTCGACGTTGTAGGTGGTGCGGGCAATGCTGGCGGCGCTGTCGATGGCCGCGGTGGTGATGCCCACGTTGGGCCCCGTTCCACCCACGGGCACAAAGTCCGGCCGCGTGCGTGAGCTCTTGAACTCTTCGTAGCTGGCAAAGAAGAACAGGCGGTCCTTGATGATCGGCCCGCCCAGCGTGAAGCCCTTGGTGTCTTCTTCAAAAGCGGGCGCATCAAAGTAGGTGTCGGTCTGGCGGTCGTAACGCTTGCCCACCAACTGGTCGTCGCGGTAGACGTAGTACAGGCTGCCGCTGAGCTTGTTGGTGCCACTCTTGGTGACGGCGTTGATGTTGGCGCCGGTGTAGCCCTTTTGCGTGACGTCGTAGTTGCTCAGGTTGACCTGCACCGACTGGATGGCGTCGATGCTGATCGGCTGTTTGGCCGTGGGCAGGTTGTTGCTCTCCAGGCCAAAGGTGTCGTTGGTGGTGACACCGTCGATGGTGATGCTGTTGTAGCGCGTGTTCTGGCCCGCCGCGCTGATTTCGCCGCGCTCCTTGTCGGTCTGGGCCAGCCTTGGGTCGGTGCGCGCGTAGTCCTGCAGGTTGCGCTGAATGGAAGCAAACGTGGCCAGCTCGCGGGCGCCGATGTTGGTGCCGGCGCCCATGCTGCTTCTGTTGAATTGGTCAGACCCGGCGCGGCCGGTGACGGTGACCACCTGCGACGCCGCGCCGATTTGGGCGTCATACGAAAATGTCTCGGCCAGCGAGAGCACCAGGCCTTCCTTCTTTTCCGTCTGGCCGCCCTTGCTGATGGTGATGGTGTAAGGCACACCCGGCCGCAGGCCGCGGGCTGAATAGCGCCCGGCGTCGTCGGTGGTGACGGTGCTGGTCGAGCCCGAGTCGGCATGCACGATGGTCACGGTGGCGCCGGCCACCGGCTTGCCGTCAGCGCCGGTCACGACGCCGCTGATGCCCGACGTGGTGTTTTGCGCCAGCACAGGGGCCGAAGCCAGGCCGATCACGGTGGCCACGGCCACGGCCACGGCGGTGGGGGCTGTGTGCAGCCAAGCTGGGTGTTTCATGGGGACTCCTCGGGGTGAACGACTGTTCATTTGTTTTGGATGTGCCGGGCATGCCGACATGCTGCAAGTGTGCAACTGGATCAGGCCCGGGGAGGGGCCCGCGTGGCACGAAAACGTCCGAACAACTCCGCCTTGACGGCGGCCGTTCCGCGTGGTTCGTTCCTCCAGCGCAACATCTGTGCCTGGATGATGAGCGCGCCGCGTGCCAAGCCGGTGACAGGCCGGTGACCGGCTTCAGCGCTGTGCCGATGGCGCCACAGACCTCGTGGGACACTTGCGGCCGTGGCCCGCTGGTCACCCCATCCCGCCTGGGAGCCCACATGCCCAACAGCGCCCTGACCATCCGCCGAGCCCGCCCCAGTGATGCCGCCGACATGGCGCGCCAGATGGCCCACCCGGCCGTCTACAGCTGGTTGATGCAGCTGCCCTTGCCCAGCGAAGAGATGTGGCGCCAGCGCCTGGAACAGTTCGCCGCGCCCGACAAAGCCGATGTGCTGTTTGTGGCTGAACTGCAGGGTCGGGTGGTTGGCAGTGCCGGCTTGCACCCCGCAGCCCAGCTGCGCCGGCGCCACTGCGCCAACCTGGGCATGAGCGTGTCGCCCGAGGCGCAGCGCCAGGGTGTGGGCCGCGCGCTGATGCAGACGCTGTGCGACTTTGCCGACGGCTGGGCCCACCTGCTGCGCCTGGAGCTCACGGTGTTTGTCGACAACGCCCCGGCCATTGCGCTGTACGAGCAGTTTGGCTTCCGCCTGGAAGGCACCCACCGGGCCTACGCATTGCGCGATGGGGTGTACGCGGATGTGCACGCCATGGCCCGGCTGCACCCGTCCCCGCCTCAGGTGGCCTGGCCATGACGCGCCGCTGGCAGGCGTTGGCTGGGGCCGCACTTTGTGTCGGTCTCGCCTGGGCGGGACTGGCCGCAGCACAGTCGCCCGCCGGGCCTGGCGCCGTCCAGGTGCCCAGCCTGGACCGAACAGCGGGCACCGCCGTGGTGCTGCCCGGGCACTGGTTTGCTGCGCCCGGCACCGCCGCAGCGCCAGCGATGGTGCTGCTGCACGGCTGCGGCGGTAATCTGGACGGCCGGGGCCGCTTGGCCACCCGCTACACCGAACTGGCGGCGCGCTTGAATGCGCTGGGTGTTCACGTGCTGGTCACCGATTCGTTCACCCCGCGCGGTGAAAAAGAGATCTGCACGCAGAAGACCGGTCAGCGCCGCATCACGCAGCTGCAGCGGCGGCGCGACGCCTTGGGCGCCCTGCAGTGGCTGTCCGCGCAGCCGGGTGTGGACGCCGGCCGGCTGGGCTTGCTGGGCTGGTCCAACGGCGGCAGCACGGTTTTGGCGGCCACCAACCTGCAACACCGCGAAGTGGCTGCCGCGGCGGTGCGCCCGTCGCTGGCGGTGGCCTTTTATCCCGGCTGTGAGTCCGAACGCGACCGCGGTTATGCGCCCACCAGCCCCCTCTTGATGTTGTTGGGCGAAGCCGACGACTGGACACCCGCAGGCCCCTGCAAAGCCATGGCCGCAGGCGTGCTGCAAGGCCCGGCACCGGTGTGGGAGTCCTACCCCGGCGCGCACCACGGTTTTGACGGCACCGCCCCTGTGCGGCTGCGGGCCGATGTGCCGGGCGGTGTCAACCCGGGGCAAGGCGTGCACGTCGGCGCCAACCCCGTGGCTCGGCAAGCCGCCGCTCTGAAGCTGGCATCGTTCATCCGCGAAACCTGGAGACTGAACCCGTGATCCACATCCCCACCGGCATTCGCCACAACAGCGAAGCCGAGCTGAAGGCCTTTGACGCCGTTTGTGAACGGCTGGGCGGCTTCAACGACCAGGTTTCCTTTGAGTGGGTGGACGGCTTCCTGGCCGCCTTGGCCACCGGGCCGCGCGTGCCCGACTTCAATGAATGGTTGCCCAAGCTCTGCGACGACGCCTTCGAGCGCGCCTTTGCCGACCCCAGCGACGCCGAACAGGCGCAGCGTGCACTGCAACTGCGCCTGAAGGTCTTGTGTGAACAGCTGGACCCGGCCGCGCTGATGGACAACCCGCACGTCTTGCGGCTGGACCCCTTGATGTCGGAGTGGACCGACGCCGACCGCCAGCGCGTGATCGACGAAGAGGGCCTGCCAACGGAAGAAGTGGCCGCCTTGCAGACCGGCTCACTGTGGGGCGAAGGTTTCCTGGACGCCGTGCAGGTGTTTCCCGAACTGTGGGTGGAGCCCGAGGACGCAGGCACGGCGGAAGTTTTTGGCGCGCTGCTGGACCAGATCGCCGCGCTGGTGATGCCGCCCGACAGCGAAGAATACAAAGCCCACGTCACGCAGTACTTTCCACAGGGCGAGCCGACGCGCGACGACCTGCTGGCCGAGGCCTGCTGGACCGCACAGGACCTGCGCATGTACTGGGTCGACCATGCGCCCAAACCGGCCACGCGGCGCGTTGAGGCCATGCCGGGGCGCAACGACCCTTGCCACTGCGGCAGCGGCAAGAAATTCAAGAAATGCCACGGCCTGGCGGCCTGATCGCCTGACAGCCTGCAACCAGCCTTTTCAGAAAGCCACCATGACAAGACGCAACGGGAGCGCTTTTTCGGGCTGCATGGCCCTGGTTCTGACGGCCCTGTTGGGGTCCACTGGGGCCCAGGCTCAGACGGCTTGGCCCGAACGGGCCATCCGCGTGGTGCTGCCCTTTCCACCGGGTGGGCCCAGCGACATCGTGATGCGATTGGCGGCTGAAAAAATGCAGCTGGCGCTGAAACAGCCCATCGTGCTGGAAAACAAGCCGGGTGCCGGGGGCAATCTGGGCACGGCCGACGTGGCCCGCGCCGCACCCGACGGCTACACCTGGTTGTTTGGCACCGACACGCTGGTCACGGTCAACCCGCATGTCTACAAGCAGCTGGGTTTCAAGGTCGACGATCTGTTGCCCGTCACGCTGGCCACCAGTTTCAGCCAGACCTTGGTTTGCCACCCATCCGTGGGCGTCAAGACCTTGGCTGAACTGGTGGCCAAAGCCAAGGCGACGCCGATGAGTTACGCCTCGGGTGGTGCCGGCGTTCCCGGCCATCTGTCGATGGAGTTGTTGCAGCACACCCTGGGCTTTGAGATGCAGCATGTGCCTTACAAGGGCCCGGCGCCGGCGATGCAAGATGTGCTGGGTGGACAAGTGGCCTGCGGCTTGTTGGCGGGCCCCACGGTCTTGCCCCAGGTGCGCGCTGCCAAGCTGCTGGCCCTGGCCGTCTCGGGCAGCCAACGTGCCGCCACCTTGCCCGACGTGCCCACCATGGAAGAGGCCGGTGCCAAGGGCTATGCCGCCGATTTTGGGCTGGTGATGTTTGCGCCCCGGGGTACACCCGAGCCGGTGGTGGCCAAGTTCCGCCAGGCCTTTGTCGATGCGCTGCAAACGCCCGAAGTGAGTGACAGACTGAAGGCCGGCGACCAGACGGTGGTGGGCAGCACGCCCGCCCAGGCGCAGCGCAGCCTGAGCGCAGATGCGCTCAAATGGGGCTTGGTCGCCAGGCGCATCAAACTGGGGCTGGACTGACAGGCTGAAGCTTCGCCCCTGATAGAGTCCCGCGCCATGGCAGCACAGCAAGCCCTTCTGGGCAAACACATTGTGGTTGGTTTGTCGGGCGGTGTCGCCTGCTACAAGACGGCCGAGTTCGTGCGTGAGCTCATCAAGGCGGGCGCCACCGTGCAAGTGGTGATGACCGACGCGGCCACCCAGTTCATCACGCCGGTCACGATGCAGGCCCTCAGCGGCCGCGCCGTGGCCACCAGCCAGTGGGACGCCAGAGAGCCCAACAACATGGCCCACATCAACCTGTCGCGCCAGGCGCAGGCCATCGTGGTGGCGCCGGCCAGCGCCGACTTCATCGCCAAGCTGGCCCAGGGCCGGGCCGATGAACTGCTGAGCCTGCTGTGCCTGGCACGCCCCGCGTTGGGCTGCCCGTTGCTGGTGGCGCCGGCGATGAACCGCGAGATGTGGGCCCACCCGGCCACGCAGCGCAACGTGGCGCAGATTCAGGCCGACGGCGCCACGGTGCTGGGGCCCGGCGCTGGCGACCAGGCCTGCGGCGAAGTGGGTGATGGCCGCATGCTCGAGGCCGAAGAACTGCGCAATGAACTGATCGCCTTCTTCCAGCCCAAGCTGTTGGCCGGACGCACGGTGCTGGTCACCGCCGGCCCCACGTTTGAAGCGATCGATCCGGTGCGTGGCATCACCAACCATTCCAGCGGCAAGATGGGTTTTGCCGTCGCCCGCGCCGCAGCCGAAGCCGGGGCCCGCGTGACCCTGGTGGCCGGCCCGGTGCACCTGCCCACGCCGCGCGGCGTGCAGCGCATCGACGTGCAAAGCGCGCAGCAGATGCTGGACGCCGTGTTGCCGCTGGCGCCACAGCACCAGATTTTTGTGGCCACCGCCGCCGTGGCCGACTGGCGGCCGGCCAGCATCACCGCACACAAGATCAAGAAGGACGGCAGCGGCCAGCCGCCCACACTGGCGCTGACCGAGAACCCCGACATCCTGGCCACCGTGGCCCGACTGCCAGCTGGCCAACGCCCGTGGTGCGTGGGCTTTGCGGCGGAGAGTCACGACGTGGTGCGCCATGCACGCGACAAGCTGGTGCGCAAGGGCGTGCCGCTGGTCGTGGGCAACATCGGCCCGGCCACTTTTGGCCGTGACGACAACACCCTGGTGCTGGTGGACGCCCACGGCGAACAAGAGCTGCCCCGTGGCGACAAACTGGATCTGGCGCGGCTGTTGGTGGCCCAGATCGCGCAGCGTTGCCCCTGAGCCCCAGCGCCGCGACCGACATGACCACCATCGACCTGAAAGTGCTGGACGAGCGCATGGCGCAGCACCTGCCGGCCTATGCCACGCCAGGCAGTGCCGGCCTGGACCTGCGCGCCTGTCTGGACACCGCGTTGGTGCTGCAGCCCGGGCAGACGACGCTGATCCCCACGGGGCTGTCGGTGCACATCGCCGACCCGGGGCTGGCCGCGCTGCTGCTGCCACGCTCGGGCCTGGGCCACAAACACGGCATCGTGCTGGGCAACCTGGTGGGGCTGATCGACAGCGACTACCAAGGCCCGCTGATGGTGAGCTGCTGGAACCGCAGCGACGCGGCCTTCACCATCGAACCGATGGAGCGCATTGCGCAGATGGTGATCGTGCCGGTGGTGCAGGTTGCCTTTCGCCGCGTCGAAAGCTTTGGCAGCTCAGACCGCGGCGCAGGCGGTTTTGGGTCAACCGGGAGCGCTTGAGGCGCGGCGAACCGGACGCCCACGACTCACGTCGCGCACATGGAGCATGTGACGCGCATGGCGCTCGCGGCGAACGCGACGCAGATGACGCACTTGACGGACGCGGCGGCGGCGGTGGACGCCGGCTCGGCGCACTCAGTGCAGGTTGTTGGGCTGCGCCTTGGCCGCCCCGCGCATCAGGGCCACCGGGTTGGTCGTCACGCTGCGGGCCTCGATCTCATCGTCGGTGGCTGGGCGCACCGCGCGCACCTTGATGGCCATGCGCAAGGACATGCCGGCCAGTGGGTGGTTGCCGTCCAGCACCACGTGTGAAGGGTAGATCTCGGTCGCCAGGTAGATGGCGTCGGCGGGCATGTCGGGCGTGACGCTGCCCTCGGGCAAACCTTCGAAGGCCATGCCGGTTTCCAGCAGTTCGGGGAACAGCTTGCGGTCCTCGAAGCACACCAGTTTGGGCACGTAGTCGCCAAAGGCGTGCTCGGGTTCCAGGTGCAGCGTCAGTTCAGCGCCGCTTTCGTAGCCGGCCAGGGCCTCTTCCACCTTGGCCAGCAGGTCGTCGCCGCCGTAAAAAAACTCCACCGGGTCTTGCAGCTGGTCGATGGGGCGGTCTTGTCCGTCGTTCAGTTCCCAGGTGAGGCTGACGACGCAGGGTGCAGTGATGATCATCAAAAGATGATCGCATAAGGCGCGTGGCTGCTGCCCGACAGGGGCTCGGCCAGCACAAAATGCAGCCATGGACGTGAACCAGAAATTGCCACTGCTCGGCGGGCTCAGCCCGGCCGCCTTCATGAAGCGCCATTGGCAGAAGAAGCCCTTGTTGGTTCGCCAGGCCTGGCCGCAGGTGGTGCCACCGTTGACCCGAGGTGGTCTGTTTGAGCTGGCGGGCCACGAAGACGTGGAGTCGCGCCTGGTCAGCCTTCAGCAAGGGCAATGGAAGTTGCGCGCAGGGCCGCTGGCGAAGCGCGCGCTGCCGCCGCTGTCGCGCGCCGGCTGGACCCTGTTGGTTCAAGGCCTGGACCTGCACGTGGACGCGGCGCACCAGATGCTGCAGGCCTTCCGGTTCATCCCCGACGTGCGGCTCGACGACCTGATGGTGTCCTGGGCCAGCGACGGCGGTGGCGTGGGACCGCACCTGGACGCTTACGACGTTTTTCTGTTGCAAGTGCAGGGCCGCCGACGCTGGCAGGTGGGCCGCGTCAAACATCCGCAATGGGTGCCCGACGCACCGCTCAAGCGTCTGGCGAACTTCCAGCCGGAACAGGAATGGGTGCTGGAGCCGGGCGACATGCTCTACCTGCCGCCCAACTGGGGCCACGACGGTGTGGCCGTGGGTGGCGACTGCATAACCTGCTCGGTGGGCTTCCAGGTGCCGCAGGCCGAGACCCTGGCGCGCGAGCTGCTGCTGCGCGTGGGCGATGATGAGCCGATGCCGTCGCCGTTTTACCGCGACCCCGACCAAACCGCCACGGCCAGCCCGGCAGCGGTGCCACCGTCGCTGCTGGCCTTTGCCCAGGCTGCCATCGAGCGCAGACTCTCAGAGCCGCGCTGGCTGGCCCGCACGCTGGGCGAAGTGCTCACCGAACCCAAGCCGCAGGTCTGGTTCGAGGGACCGGGCGAAACTGGCGCGGCCGAGGGGGTGCGTTTGTCGCCGCGAACCAAGATGCTGTACGACCTGCACCATGTTTTCATCAACGGCGAAGCCTTTGAAGCCGGTGGACGCGATGCCCGTTTGATGCGACTGCTGGCCGATCGACGCGCCCTGACCCTACCCGAACTGGCTCGCTTGAGCCCCGCTGCGCGCCAGGTGGTGGACCAGTGGGTTCAGGCGGGCTGGGCACAAGGAGAGCCAGCATGACCCTGTCTGCACCACTGATCGACACCCGCGACTCCTTTGCAGCCGCACTGCGTTGGGGTTTTGACCATGCCTTGACAGAGGCCTCCCGCAGTTTGCTGATGGTCGACCCGACCTTTGAGCACTGGCCGCTGGACGACGCGGGTGTGCTGCAAACCTTGACCCAATGGGCGCGCCTGCCGGGCCGGCAACTGTGCTTGCTGGCGGCACGTTACGACGAGGTGCCCAGGCGTCAACCGCGCTTCACCGCCTGGCGCAGGGACTGGGCGCATGTCATCCACGCCGTGCAGGCGCCGCAAGAGTTTGCGGCCGACCTGCCGACGGTTTTGCTGGACGACCGCAAACTCAGCGTCCACCTGATCGACGCGGTGAACTGGCGCGGGCGCGCGGCCCTAGACGCGCGAGCGCGCCTGCTTTGGCAAGAGAAAATTGATGTAGTTTTGCAACGGTCCGAGCCTGCTTTTGCAGCGACGACGCTGGGCCTTTAGGGAATGTCCTAGCTCGGGCTATACTCGTGGGCTAGACACCGTGCTGAAGTTGACACGATAAACCGCGTACCAACTTCGGTTTGCAAGTCTGGTTTGTAAGGTGTCTGCCCGTGTTGGGTCTCTGAGCTTTGTCGAAGAGTGCCCTTGAACGCTCTGACCTTGAGCTTTTGCCCCATAACTCCCTGAGGACATTCACATGAACAAGTCAATCGTTTTGGCTTCCCTGGTTGCTGTTGTCGCCCTGGCCGCTTGCGGCAAGAAGGCTGAAGCCCCGGCTCCTGCCGCTGCTCCTGCCGCCCCCGCCGTGGCCGCTCCTTCCGTTGCTGCTGCCAGCGCCGTTGCCGGTGCCGCTTCTGCCGCCGCCGGCATGGCTGACATGGCTGCTTCTGCTGCCACCGGTGCTGCTTCTGCCGCCGCCGTTGCTGCCACTGCAGCCAAGGACGCTGTTGGCGCCGCCAAGGACGCCGCTGGCGCCATGAAGGACGCCGCCGGCAAGGCTGCCGACGCTGTCAAGAAGTGATCAGCCGCGCGCCACGTGGCGCGCTGTTTTCACCCACATGAAAAAGCCACCTTCGGGTGGCTTTTTTGTGGGTCTGACCGACTTTGGTCTGACCGCCTTTTCCCGGCCATCGAACCTGCCCAGTCTTGCCTCATCGCGGCTCGCTGCCCTTTGCCAAGCGAGCCACACCTGCGCCACCTTCAGCGCAGTTCGGCGATCAGTGCCGTGGCAATGCGCTGGCCGTTTTCGCCCACGTCAGTGGCCCCCGCAGACGTGAGCACGGCCACCACGGTCTTGTCACCCGATGCCTTGACCACGATGCGGTAGCGGATGGCGGCCAGCGGGTTGGATTCACCCATCAGCCGCGACCAGAATCCCGGCTCTTCCTTGCCGGCACTCTTGGGGTCGACGTAGCGCACGTAGTACAGGCCTTGCGTGCGGTCGCGGTCTTCCACCGTGAAGCCGCCGCGGTCCAACGCCAGGCCGACCCGACGCCAGGCGCGGTCGAAGGGATCGTCCACTTCCAGCGCGGCACCGCCGGCCACGGCGCGGGCGCGAGCCGGGGCCTGCGGTGCGGTTGCCGCGGCCGTGATGCTGGCTTGGGCGGTAGGCAGGTCTTTGGAGCCCAGGGTGACCATCAGGCGGGCCAACATCTCGGCTTCCAATTGCGGGTCGGAAGGGCGGCCGCGCCAGGTGGTGTTCTCACGGCGCTCGCTGGTGTAGACCTCTTCGGCGCCGCGGTGGGCGATGTAGATCTCGCTGCCAGTGGCGGTGCGTTCAACCCGCATCCGGTACTGGTCGCGTTCACCGGTGTCGTAGACGTTGCCAAACACCCGGCCGATGGTGCTGCGGATGACGTCGACCGGCAGCTTGGCCCGGTTCTCGGCCCAAGTGGTTTCGATGACGCCGGCTTTGGCGTCCTCGACGGCAATGCTCAGGCCGCGCTGCTCCCAGAAGGTGCGCAGTTGCGGCCACAGCGCCTCTGGCGTTTGTGCCACCACCAGCCAGCGAAACTGGCCCTGGCGTTCGATGCGCATGCTGTCCTGCGCGTTCAGCGCCACGGCCGGTCGCGGTGCAACACCCGCCACGGGTGCGGCGCCGGCTGCAGAAGCGGTGATGACGCCGCCTTGAGGTTGGTAGCGGCTGTCGCGCGACAGCTGGGTCAAGTCGGGCGGCACTTCCAAGGACTTGCTCTTGGTCGACGTGCTGCGGTAGTCGACCTTGTCGTCGGCGATGCCGTCCAAAGACGAGCAGGCCGTTTGTAGGGCAGCCAAGGCCACGACGGTCAGCAACGAAAGACGAAAGGGCGCAACAGCAGGCAATTTCACGTTCGGGATCTCCAGCACGGTCGCTTCTAGGCGCGTGCTTCTGCGGGCAGGGTTCTGGGCGCCAGTCTTTGGCGGTGGGGTCAGGGGAGCAGGCCGCTGTCGCGCAGCGCTTGGCGTACGGCAACCTGGCCGGCCTCGGTGAGCGGCACGATCGGCAAGCGCAGGTGCGGCTGGCACAGCCCCAACTGGGCCATGGCCCACTTGGCGGGGGCCGGGCTGGGTTCACAAAAGAGCTGCTTGTGCAGTGGCAGCAAACGCAAATGAAGTGCGGCAGCGCGGCGGGCGTCGCCTTCCAGCGCGGCCATGCACAGCTCGTGCATCAGGCGCGGTGCCACGTTGGCGGTGACGCTGACGTTGCCATGACCGCCCAGCAGCATCAACGCTACGGCGGTGCCGTCGTCGCCCGAATAGATGGAGAAGCCTTTGGGCGCGTGCTTGATCAGATGGCAGGCGCGCTCGATGTTGCCCGAGGCTTCCTTGATGCCGATCACGCCCGGCAGCTGGGCCAGGCGCAGCGTGGTCTCGGGCTGCATGTCGGCCACCGTGCGACCGGGCACGTTGTACAGCACCATCGGCAGGTCCACCGACTCGGCAATCTTGCGAAAGTGCTGGTAGATGCCCTCTTGCGACGGCCGGTTGTAGTAGGGCACCACCGACAAGTGGCAGTCGGCGCCGACCTGCTTGGCAAAACGGGTCAGCTCGATGGCTTCAGCAGTGTTGTTGGCACCGGTGCCAGCCATCACCGGCACCCGGCCCGCAGCGATTTGCACCGCTGCGCGGATGACTTCGCAGTTTTCTTCCATCGACACCGTGGGCGATTCACCCGTTGTGCCCACCACGCCAATGCAGTCGGTGCCTTCGGCGATGTGCCAGTTGATCAGCTGGCGCAGCCCATCAAAGTCGACGCTGCCGTCTTCCTGCATGGGCGTGACCATGGCCACGATGCTGCCAACGATGGGTTTCATTCGAACTCGGCTCCGTGCGCGGCGGCGCTCAGTTTCAGGGAAGTATGAGGGGCAAACCGGGCATTTTAGCGGGTGAGGCCACCCAGGCCGTAGCGCGGGCGTGGCGGAGCGGAAGACCCGGGTTCCAGGGCCGTGGGTTCAGCCTCGCTCACGGCGACCAGCCGCTGCACAAATCGCGCGGGTTCCTGCTCGTACCCGTCTTCAAAGGCCACCACCCGCAGACCCGCAAAAGCCCGCAGCAGTTCCCCGCTTTGCAAAAGAAAGTCGGGCCTGGTGGGCCGGCCGATGTGTTGATGACCGTCGGCAAAGGTCTCGTAGATCAACACGCCACCGCTGGCCAAAGACTGTTTCAAGGTGGGCAGCAACGCCCGCCACAGGTAGTTGGTGACGACCACGCCGTCGAAACGACGCTCGGGCAGCGGCCAGGGTGCGGCCTCGATGTCGGCCACGATGATTTCGGCCACGCCACGCAAAGCCGAAGTGGCCGCTTCGTCGCGGTCCACGCCCGTCACGCGCCATCCCTGAGCGGCCAGCCAACGCACATGGCGCCCTTGACCACAGGCCACGTCCAGCACCGTGCCGCCCGCTGCGATCAACGGTGCAAAGCGCGTGACCCAGGCGCTGGGCGCGTGGTCTGCGTGGGCTAGAAGCACGCCCACACGCGGTTGGCCAGGTCCACGGCCAGGTCGGGCTGCAGGTAGCTGAGGAAGACCACGGCCAGCGCGCTGAGTGCCAGCGTCCACAGGCCCAGCCTGATCCACAGCGTCTTCATGCCGGTTGTGGTGTGGCGCGCACGATGGGGGTCTCGCGCACCGGCAGGTTCATGATGGCGGCGAACAGGCCCAGCGCCACCGACAGCCACCACATCACGGTGTAGCTGCCTGTCAGGTCGAACAGGCGGCCGCCCAGCCAAGCGCCCATGAAAGCGCCGATCTGGTGGCTGAGGAAGACAAAGCCGCCCAGCATCGACATGTAGCGCAGGCCGAAGATTTGCGCGATCAACGCGTTGGTGGTGGGCACGGTGGACAACCACAGCAGGCCCATGGCCGAGGCGAAGACGTAGACGCTCCACGGCGTCAGTGGCAGCGCCACGAAGAGCACGATGGCCACCGAACGCAGCGCGTAAATGCCAGCCAGGATGTGACGCTTGGCCATTCGCTCGCCCAACAGACCGGCGCCATACGTGCCAAAGACATTGAACAAGCCGATCAGCGCCAGTGCGGTGGTGGCCACCGTGGGGTCGAGCCCCTGGTCCTTCAGGTAGCTGGGCATGTGCACGCCAATGAACAGCAGGTGAAAACCGCAGACAAAGTAGCCGGCCATCAAGAACCTGAAGCTGGGGTAGGCAAAGGCTTCACGCAAGGCCGCGCCCACACTCTGCTGCTGGCCGCCCGCGCTGTTGGCGGCGGGTTCCCGCAGGCCCCAGGCCAGCGGCGCAATGGCCAGTGCGGCAACGGCCAGCCAGAGCAGCGCGTTTTCCCAGCCTTGGTGGGCAATCAGCCAACTCTCCAGCGGCACCACCAGAAACTGGCCAAACGAACCCGCGGCGGCCGCCAGCCCCATGGCCCATGAACGCCGCTCGGGCGCCACGTTGCGTGCAATCACACCAAACACCACCGCATAGGTGCAGCCCGATTGCGCCACGCCAATCAACACCCCTGCGCTGGCCGTGAAGGCCAAGCCGGTGGTGCTGATGGCCATCAAGGCCAGGCCCAGGGCATACAGCAAGCCCGTGACGACGATGATGCGAAAGGCGCCAAAACGGTCGGCCAGCAAACCCGTCAACGGCCCGGCCAGGCCGAAGGCCAGGTTCTGCACCGCCATCGCAAAGGCAAAGGTCTCACGGGTCCAGCCGCGGTCCATGATGACCGGCTGCAGCCACAGCCCGAAGCCATGGCGAATGCCCATGCTGAGGGTGACGATGGCAGCGCCGCACAGCAGCACCTGAACCATCGACAGGCGGGGGGCACTGGAAGCGGGATTCATTCGGGGATTCTCTTTGAAAACGCTGCACGTTGGCGCTGCTGCCCTCGCTACAGTGGCACGCACTGTAAAGGTGGACTCCTATGAAGGTACTGGTGCTGGGTGGTGGCGTGATCGGTGTGGCGTCGGCCTATTACCTGGCCAAGGCCGGGCATGAGGTCGAGGTGGTCGACCGCCAATCGGGACCGGCCCTGGAGACCAGCTTTGGCAACGCTGGCGAGGTCTCGCCCGGCTACAGCGCACCGTGGGCCGGACCCGGGGTGCCCATCAAGGCCATCAAGTGGATGTTGATGGCGCACAGCCCCTTGGTCATCTGGCCCTTGCTCGACCCGGCCATGTGGCGTTGGGGCGCGATGATGCTGGCCAATTGCACACACAAAGCCTATGCGCTGAACAAGAGCCGCATGGTGCCCATTGCCGAATACAGCCGTGACTGCCTGAAGGTGCTGCGCGCGGAGACCGGCATCGCCTATGACGACCGCGCACAAGGCACGCTGCAGCTGTTTCGCACGCAGAAGCAGCTCGACGGCATTGGCGACGACGTGGCGGTGCTCAAGCAGTACGGCGTGCCCTTTGAAGTGCTGGACCGCGCCGGCTTCTGCCAGGTTGAACCGGCGCTCAAGCTGACCCAAAAAAAGTTTGTCGGCGCGCTGCGCTTGCCGGGCGACGAAACCGGTGACTGCTTCAAGTTCACCAACCGCCTGGCGGAAATGGCCGCGGCCCTGGGCGTCCAGTTCCGCTGGAACACACGCATCGAAGCGCTGCAGGTGGGTGGCGGCGCCATCACCGGCGTGCACACCGATGCGGGCTTTCTGAAGGCCGACCGTGTGGTGCTGGCCCTGGGCAGCCACAGCCCGCAACTGCTGGCGCCGGTGGGCGTTCGCATTCCGGTCTATCCGGTCAAGGGCTACAGCATCACCGTGCCGATCACCGACTCGCAGTACGCGCCCGAATCGACCATCATGGACGAGACCCACAAGGTGGCCGTCACGCGGTTGGGCGACCGCATCCGGGTGGGCGGCACGGCCGAACTGGCCGGCTACAGCCTGAACTTGCGCGAAGCGCGACGGGGTACCTTGAACCACGTGGTCACCGACCTGTTTCCACGCGGCGGCGACGTTTCCAAGGCCACCTTCTGGTGTGGCCTGCGGCCGATGACACCCGATGGCACGCCCATCATCGGCAACACGCCGGTGCAAAACCTGCTGCTGGCCACCGGGCATGGCACGCTGGGATGGACGATGGCGGCGGGCACCGGGCGCGTGATCGCCGACCTGGTCTCGGGCAAGCAGCCCGACATCGACGTCAGCGGTTTGTCGATGGCGCGTTACGGCTGAGCGAACGCCCGAGTCGCCATGTCGTCGAGTAGCCGAGCGTAGGGCTCGCCGGGTGGCTCAACGGGCACGACAGCGGCAGGCCGCAGCTGAACGCGCCGCCTGGGGCATGCTGCCATCAGCGCACAGCTGGGAGCTGGCCAGGAGGCAACGCCAGAGCCACGAGAATGCGCTGACATTTCGGAGGTTCTGCGCATGTCGGTTCAGGTCTTCAAGCCCCAGGGCGCGTTTGAAACCGCGCTGGCCGCTGTCTTGCGGCTGACGCTCAAGACCTGGCTCAAACCGGCTTTGTCGCCGCGTTGGTCGATCGCTGCACAACGCCGCTGGCTGCTGGGCATGTGCCGCCTGAACCTGACACCGCGCGGGGTGGAGTTCGAAGCCACCGAGGTCGCGGGTGTTCGTGGCGAGTGGGTGCGTGCGACCCGTTGTGTGTCTCGCCCCGGCACGCTGCTCTACCTGCACGGCGGTGCCTATTGCGTGGGCAGCCCGGTCACCCACCGCCCCATCACCGCCGGGTTGGCGTTGCGCACCGGCATGCGCGTGCTGGCCTTGGACTACCGGCTGGCCCCCGAGCACCCGCACCCGGCCGCGCTGCACGACGCGTTGGCGGCCTGCCGCGCCTTGCGTGCCGATGGCCCGTTGGTGTTGGCGGGCGACTCCGCAGGCGCAGGTCTGGCGCTGGCCACCGCGCTGGCGTTGCGCGACGCGGGCGGTACCGCTGGCGCCGGTGGCGCAGACGGCACGGAACGCACAGACCAAACTGGCCACACGCACCACACGCACCACACGGGCCGTGCACACGTCAGCGGCCCCGTTGCGCTCTTTCTCATCGCGCCCTGGAGCGACCTGACTCTGCAGCAGCTGCCGCAGCCCACACCGGGCGAAGCCATGTTGCAGCACAGTTGGGTCAAAGCCTGCACAGCCCACTACACCGCCGGTGCGGATGCAGGCCTGCCCGCGATCTCGCCGCTTTTGGCCGACCTGAAGGGGCTGCCGCCGACCTTGATTCAAGTCGGCACCGACGACCTGCTGCATGATGAAGGCCTGCGTCTGCATGCCGCGCTGGACGCTGCCGCGGTGCCCGTCACCAGTGAAGTGGTCGAGTCCCGTTGGCATGTTTTTCAGCTTCAAGCTGGCGCGCTGCCCAGCGCCAACCAGGCGCTGGACCGTGCCGCCGCGTTCATCAGCCATGCGGTCGATCGCGCAGCGGCCAGCAGCGCGCCGGACGCGCCTGAACAAACCCACCACACCGTGATCCTGGGCGCTGGCATGTCGGGCCTGTGCATGGCCGTGCAGTTGAAGAAGGCCGGCATCCACGACTTCGTGATGCTGGAAAAGTCCGCCGGTCTGGGTGGCACCTGGTGGGACAACACCTACCCGGGTGCCCATGTGGACGTGCCGGCGCCGCTGTACTCCTTTTCCTTCGCGCCCAACCCCCACTGGACCCGGCGTTTTGCATCGGCACCCGAGATCCAGCGCTACATGCAGCGTGTGGCCCGCCGTTTTGGCGTGACCCCGCACCTGCGCCTGAACACCGCGCTGCGCGACGCCCGCTTTGTTGAGGCCACGGGTCTGTGGCACTTCAGCACCCACGCCGGCCAGCGCCTGCGGGCGCGCTACTTCGTCTGCAGCACCGGGCCCTTGAGCCAGGCACGCTGGCCCGACATCCTGGGCCTGGGCAACTTCAAGGGCCGCCTCTTGCACTCTGCCCGCTGGGACCCCAGCGCCGACCTCACCGGGCAGCGGGTGGCGGTGATCGGCACCGGTTCCACCGCGTCACAGCTGATCCCGCCGATCGCCCTGCAAGCCGCACAGCTGCACGTTTTTCAGCGCACGGCGAACTGGGTGCTGCCCAGGATGGACCGGCGCTATCGCGCGCTGGACCGCTGGGTGGCCCGGGTGCCACCCCTGGCCGCCGCGGTGCGCTATGCATTCTTTCGCGCGCTGGAGATGGGGCGCCGGGGTTTCGAGGAAGGCACTGCGGCGCGCCGGTACATGCTGGCGCTGGCGGCGCGGCATCGCCTGCGTCAGGTGCCGGTTGAGTCCTTGCGCCAGCAGCTGACACCCAGCTACCCGCTGGGCTGCAAGCGCCTGATCTATTCCAACGACTACCTGCGTGCGCTGAGCCGACCTAACACGGAATTGGTGACGCAGGGCATCACGCGCATCACGGCCAACGGCATCCAGACCGCCGACGGGCGCGAGCGCGCGCTGGACGCGCTGGTCTGCGCCACCGGCTTCGACACGGTGCACCTGTTGTCTTCGGTGCAGGTGCAGGGCCGCAACGGCCTGACGCTGGCGCAGGCCTGGGCCGACGGGCCCGAAGCCTTTCACGGCATCACGGTCACGGGCTTCCCCAATCTGTTCCTGATGCTGGGGCCCAACACCGCCACCGGGCACACGTCCACCTTGCTCTTCATCGAGCCGGCGGTGCGTTATGCCATTCAGTGCATGCAGCATGTTCGAGACAAGGGACTTCGTTGGCTGGACCTGCGGCCCGAGGTCTACCGCGCGCACAACCAGATGCTGCAATCGCGCTTGCAGGGATCGGTGTGGACCACCTGTCAAAGCTGGTACCGCACCGATTCGGGCAAGGTGGTGGCGCTGTGGCCCGGCTACACCCGGGAATACCAGCGGGCGATTGCCAAACCGGACTGGTCGCATTACCACGTGGCCTGAAGGCAGGCAGGGGGGTGTGCTGGCAAGGCGATCTCTAGAATCGCTGTCCATGCCCACGATCAAACAGCAATCCAGCTACGGCGAATCCAGCATCCGCGTGCTCAAGGGCCTCGAGCCCGTCAAACAGCGCCCTGGCATGTACACGCGCACCGACAACCCGCTGCACATCGTGCAAGAGGTCATCGACAACGCGGCCGACGAAGCCCTGGCCGGCATTGGACAGCGCATCGCCGTCACCTTGCACAGCGACGGCAGCGTCAGCGTCGACGACGACGGCCGCGGCATTCCCTTTGGCCTGCACCCGGAAGAGAAAGTGCCGGTGCTCGAGATCGTCTACACCCGCTTGCACGCTGGCGGCAAGTTCGACAAGGGCGCGGGCAGCGCCTACAGCTTCAGCGGCGGCTTGCACGGCGTGGGCGTGAGCGTGACCAATGCGCTGTCCAAGCGCCTGGCCGTCACCGTGTGGCGCGAAAGTCAAGTGGCCACGATGGCCTTTGGCGGCGGCGACGTGATCGAGCCGCTGCAGTTGCGCAAGGCCACCAGCAGTGAACGCAAACACGGCACCCGCGTGCAGGCCTGGCCCGACCCGAAGTACTTTGAAAGCGCCGAGCTGCCCAAGCACGACCTGGTGCACCTGCTGCGCAGCAAGGCCGTGCTGATGCCGGGCGTGACGGTCACGCTGACCCTTGAGAAGACCGGTGAGGTGACGACCTGGAAGTATGAAAAGGGTCTGCGCGACTACTTGATGCAGAGTCTGCCGGCCGACCCCTTGATTCCGCTGTTTGAAGGCGAACAGTTCGCCACCGCCGCCGAGACCGAAAACTTCGCCGAAGGCGAGGGCGCCAGCTGGTGCGTGGCCTTCACCGACGAGGGCACCACGCTGCGTGAAAGTTATGTGAACCTGATCCCCACGGTGGCCGGTGGCACCCACGAGTCGGGCTTGAAGGACGGCCTCTTTGGCGCCATCAAAGGCTTCATCGACCTGCATTCGCTGTTGCCCAAGGGCGTCAAGCTGATGCCCGACGACGTGTTTTCGCGCGCCAGCTTTGTGCTCAGCGCCAAGGTGCTGGACCCGCAGTTCCAAGGCCAGATCAAGGAGCGCCTGAACAGCCGCGACGCGCTGCGCCTGGTGTCGGCCTATGTGAAACCGGCGCTGGAGCTGTGGCTGAACCAGCACGTTGACCTGGGCAAGAAGCTGGCCGATCTGGTCATCCGCCAGGCCCAGGTGCGCCAGCGTGCTTCGCAAAAAGTCGAGAAAAAACGTGGCTCGGGTGTGGCCGTGCTGCCCGGCAAGTTGACCGACTGCGAGAGCCGCGACCTGCTGCACAACGAGGTTTTTCTGGTTGAAGGCGACAGTGCCGGTGGCAGCGCCAAGATGGGCCGCAACAAGGAAACCCAGGCCGTGCTGCCGTTGCGCGGCAAGGTGCTCAACACCTGGGAGGTCGAGCGCGACCGCCTGTTTGCCAACAACGAAATCCACGACATCGCGGTGGCCATTGGGGTCGACCCCCACGGCCCCAACGACGCACCGGACCTGAGCGGCCTGCGTTACGGCAAGGTCTGCATCCTGAGCGACGCCGACGTCGACGGCTCGCACATCCAGGTGCTGCTGCTGACGCTGTTCTTCCGCCACTTTCCCAAGCTGGTCGAGGCCGGCAACATCTACATCGCGCGACCGCCGCTGTACCGCATCGACGCGCCAGCGCGTGGCAAGCGCCCGGCCGCCAAGCTCTACGCGCTGGACGAAGGCGAACTGGAAGCGTCGCTCGACAAGCTGCGCAAGGAAGGCGCCAAGGATGGCAGCTGGACCATCAGCCGTTTCAAGGGCCTGGGCGAGATGAACGCCGACCAGTTGTGGGAGACCACGCTGAACCCGGAGACGCGCCGACTCTTGCCGGTGACGTGGCTGGTGTGTGGTGCGGACGGCGGCTTCGATGCCACGGCTGGCGTTCTGACGAAGCTGATGGGCAAGGGCGAGGCGGCCGCGCGGCGTGAGCTGATGGAACTGCACGGCGACGAGGTGGAAGTGGATGTCTGAGTCGGGCGACTCCTCGGCCCCGCCGGCACGCACGTTGGCACCCACGCTGCCACGCACGCCACCCCTGAGGCTGCGCCCCACGATGCTGTCGGATCTGGAGTTTGTGATCTCGGTCGAAAACGACCCGCGCAACCTGCCGTTTATCACGCCCTGGGAGCGCACCCAGCACGAAGGCGCGGTGCGCTTTCCCGACTTTCGCCACTTCATCGTTGAAGCCGGGCCCACGGGTGCCAGCGACGGCTTTGTCATCCTGCAAGGCTGTCGCAACCCGCACCGCGGCGTGGAGCTCAAGCGCCTGGTCTTGCAAAGCAAAGGGCAGGGCGCCGGCCGGCGTTGTGTGCAGCTGCTCAAGCAGATGGCTTTTCGCGACCTGCACGCGCACCGGTTCTGGCTGGACGTGAAGTCGCTGAACAGCAGGGCCCTGGCGCTCTATGCCAGCGAAGGGTTTGTCGAAGAGGGGCGCTTGCGCGAGAGCGTTCGCCTGGGCAGCAACCACCCTTCAGCCGGTGCGGATGGCTATGACTCGCTGGTGGTGATGAGCATGCTCGACCGCGAGTACCAGGCCCGCGAGGCGCTGGGGCTGGAACTGCCGGGCTGACCTTCGGCTGGCAGCGTGGACGGCCGACCCAGCAACGCCTGGCTTCCCCATTTCGCCGCCGACAGGCCGTTGCCGGCCTGCGTCGTCCAAACGTCAGAACAACATCGACCCGCGGCCAAGCTCAGGCAGCCGGCTTCCAGAAAACGTAATCGGCCTGGTAGTTGACCACTTGCTTTTGACCGGCGGTGCCCGCACCACAGGCCATGGACGGGGCTACGCCGCCCTGGGTGGCCACCCGCTGGATGTGGCTGATGCCGCTCATGGCGCCGCTGCCGGTGGCCGGGTTGGCCTTGACCAGCTGCAGCGGGATGTTGCCCGCACCGGCAGGCGCCACCGCCAGCTGGGTGCCGGTGAGCTTGGAACCGTCGGTCGACGCCCAGGTGGCGGGCGGGCCGAAGTAGCTGCCCACGGTTTTTCCGCTGCGGTCGTTCAGGGCTGCCTGGGGCCCGACAAAAGCCCATTCAAAGGCATCGGCGGTGTTCGCTTTGGCGCGGCATTCATAAGTGATCTGGCCGACACCCACGGTTTCCATCACCACACTGTGGCCAGCGGGCACCTTCACAGCGTCGGGCAGGCTGTCCTGCTGGAACATGGGCGTGCTGGCGCAGCCGATCATGGTCATGGCCGCGGCCAAAGCGAGGGCCGTGGTGGGCAACGATTTCATGGTGGGGTCTTTCGAAAGGGTGGCGAGAAGCTGGGGATACGCAGGCTCCCAGGATCTGGATGCGGTCGTCCGTCTTTTTGACCCACCGCCTGCGCGCCCGGGGCGCTGTGGCGCGCCTGCGCTGGGCAGCGACGGGCGCTCGCTGAGCGAGAATTACTGGTTTTGCCTTGGCGCCATTTGCCTTGGCGCTGTTTGCCTTGGCGCCATTTGCCGCCGCTGATGACCTGAGCCCCACCCAAGACATGGCCGACCTGTTTGATCCCCCGCCGCCCGACCAAGCCAACTCGCTGTCCCTGGGCGACTATGCCCAACGTGCTTATCTGGAATACGCGCTTTCGGTGGTGAAGGGCCGCGCCCTGCCCGACGTTTGCGACGGCAACAAGCCGGTGCAGCGGCGCATCCTGTATTCGATGATGCGCATGGGCTTGTCGTATTCCGGCAGTGGCGCGCCCAAGCCGGTGAAAAGCGCCCGCGTGGTGGGCGACGTGCTGGGCAAGTACCACCCGCATGGCGACACCGCGGCCTATGACGCGATGGTGCGCATGGCGCAGAACTTTGCCCAGCGCTACCCGCTGATCGACGGCCAAGGCAACTTTGGCAGCCGTGACGGTGACGGCGCCGCTGCCATGCGCTACACCGAAGCCCGGCTGGCGCCGATTGCACGCCTGCTGCTGGACGAAATCGACGAAGGCACGGTCGACTACCAACCCAACTACGACGGCAGCGAACAAGAGCCACGCCTGCTGCCGGCCCGCCTGCCCTTTGTGCTGCTCAATGGCGCCAGCGGCATTGCGGTGGGCCTGGCCACCGAAGTGCCCAGCCACAACCTGCGCGAGGTGGCTGCGGCCAGCATCGCGCTGCTGAAGAACGACAAACTCAGCGACGACGAGCTCTACGCCCTGCTGCCCGCGCCCGACTTCCCCGGTGGCGGCCAGATCATCAGCCCGCAAACCGACATCCGCGAGGCCTATCGCACCGGCCGCGGCAGCATCAAGGTGCGCGCCCGTTGGGTCATCGAAGAACTGGCGCGTGGCCAGTGGCAACTGGTGGTCAATGAACTGCCACCCGGCACCAGCACACAAAAGGTGCTGGAAGAAATCGAAGAGCTGACCAACCCCAAGGTCAAGACCGGCAAGAAGGCCCTGTTGCAGGAACAGGTGCAGCTCAAGGCCTCGGTGCTGGCGGTGCTGGACGCGGTGCGCGACGAGTCCAACAAGGACGCTGCCGTGCGCCTGGTGTTCGAACCCAAGAGCCGGGCCATCGAACAGCAGGAACTGATCACCACGCTGCTGGCCCACACCAGCCTGGAAAGCAGCGTGTCGATGAACCTGACCATGGTCGGCCTGGACGGCCGCCCGGTGGGCAAGGGGCAGCGCCGCATCCTGCAGGAGTGGATCGATTTCCGCCTGAGCACGGTGGACCGGCGCACCCGCCACCGCCTGCAAAAGGTGCTGGACCGCATCCATGTGCTGGAAGGTCGCCAGCTGGTGCTGCTGAACATCGACGAGGTGATCCGCATCATCCGCAACGCCGATGAGCCCAAGGCGGCGCTGATCGAACGCTTCAAGCTCAGCGAGCGGCAGGCCGAGGACATCCTGGAAATCCGGCTGCGCCAGTTGGCCCGCCTGGAGGCCATCCGGATCGAGCAGGACCTGAAGGACCAGCGCGAGCAGCAGAGCAAACTGGAAGATATTTTGTCCAGCCCCACTGCGCTCAAGCGCACGGTGATCAAGGAGATCGAGGCCGACGTCAAGCTGCACGGCGACGACCGCCGCACGCTGATCCAGGAAGAGAAGAAGGCCGTCGTCGAAATCAAGGTGCTTGACGAACCGGTGACCGTGGTCGTCAGCATGAAAGGCTGGGTGCGCGCGCTCAAGGGCCATGACGTGGACGCTGCGACGCTGGTCTTCAAGCCAGGCGACACGCTCTACGGCACCTTCACCTGCCGCACGGTCGACACGCTGCTGGTCTTTGGCACCGCCTTAAAGGGCAGCGGCCGCGTTTACAGCGTGCCCACGGCCGTGCTGCCGGGCGGGCGCGGTGACGGCGTGCCCATCACCACCCTGATCGACCTGGAAGCCGGCACCCAGATCGCGCACTACTTTGCCGGCCCGGCCCAGGCCACGCTGCTGCTGTCCAACACCGGCGGCTTTGGCCTGCTGGCCAAGGCTGCCGACATGCTGGGCCGCAACCGCGGCGGCAAGGCCTTCCTGACGCTGGAGCC
>JANMHH010000444.1:0-4483 GCA_031375065.1 Rubrivivax sp.
CGCGATGTCATAGGCCGAGCGGTAGCCGGTGTAGGCCTCGCGCACCTCGCTTCGCGCGTTGACGGCGGTTTCGGCCGCGCGGTGAACCGTCTGCATGTACACCGCCTCGGCCCGGGCGACGCGCGCACCGCCCCAGTCGAACAGCGGCAACTCGAAGCCGATTTCCCAACCACGCTGCGTGGGTTCTTCGTTCGAGCTGTTGCGCATCAAACCGAGTTCGAGCACGTTCACGAAGCGCGTGGTGCGCGTCAGTCCCAGGTTGCGGGCCGTCTGCTCGGCGGCCAGCTTGGCGCCTTGCACATCCAGGCGCTGTGCCATCGCCACGCGCTCGATGTCGGGCAGGTCCATCACGTCCTTGGGCAGGTCGGGCAGGCGCGCAGGCAGCGTGAACTGCGTCTGCGGGCCCCAGGCACCGAGCAGGCGTGTCAAGCGCTCGCGGCTCGAACGTTGGGCCTGTTCGGCCCGGGCCAGGTTCAGCGAAGCATCGGCATAGAAGACCTGCTCGCGGGCCCGCTGCAGCTTGTTGAAGTTGCCCACCTGCTCCATGCGGCGCGCCAGTTCGGCGCTGGCGTCGGCGGCCTGCTTCACCTGCCGCATGTACCGCACGGTCTCTTCGGCCGCGAGCGCGTTGTAGTAGGCCTTGCGGGTGTCGGCGGCGAGCGACAGCACGCTCATCGCCACCATGCCCTGGGTCTGCTCGAAGCGGCGCGCTTCCACCCGGCCGATCAGGGGCATGGCCAGCAAGCGGGCCAGGTTGAAGTGGATACCACGCTCGATCTCACGCTCATCGCCGCGGCTGGAACGCCCGAAGCTGAAGCCCGGGTTCGGCAGGCGCCCGGCCTGCACGACCTCGGCCTCGGTGATGCCGAGGTCCTGGAAGGTGGCCTGCAGCCCGCGGTTGTTCAGCAGCGCCACCTGCACCGCGTCGTCCACCGTCAGCGGCTTGGACAACAGCTCGCTGACACGCTTGGCGATGCTGTCCTGGTCGGCGTCCGAGCGTGCCCATTGCACGTCCTTGCCCAGCCGGTCTTTGGCGGTCTTCTCGACAGCAGCAAAGCCGCCGTCCGGTGTGAAGGAGGCGCAGCCGCCGAGCACGGCGGCGCTGGCAAGCACGGCCAGCAGGCGCAGCGAACGGGCTGCCGATGGAGCTTGGACCGGCATGGGGTCCGGCGGGTTTGCACCGCTGTTCGTGTCGTGGGTCATCACGCTGGCCTTCATGGCATCTTGTGGCCGCCATGCCCGGCGGGCATGGGCTTGGCCGAGTCGTTGGGCTTTGCCGCAGGGGGGGCATCCACCGGCTTTGTGGCCGGCGCAGCAGCGCCAGGCTTTGCGGCAGGCGCTGGGTCGGGCTGCTGCGCTTCGCGCGCATAGACGCGCCAGCCGCCGATGCGGGTGACGGTGTCGTTGGCGTCGCGCCAGGAGACCGGCTTTTCGTCGCCCAGCCTTCGGTACTGAGCGAACGACGACTCATAGCTCAGCGTCGGCACGCTGGCCTTCGGATCGAGCGGATCAGGCCTTGCGGCTTTCGCAGCTGGCTGTGCCTGGGCAGTCAGCGTGGCCAGCAAAGAGGCTGCCAGCAGTGCCGAGTGCACCGCGCGTGGCATGCGGCTGCGCCTTTGTCCTGTACGAACAGGAATGGAATTGGAATGGACCATGATGTCCTCGCGTCAAAGTCTGGGGCTCCGGTGCTGCATGCGCAGCAAAGGAGAGACAGGACCTGGCAGGGACGCGCGTGTCAGCGCACGCGGCCAGCCCGCCAGTTAAGCGAGAACGAATCGAGGGGGGCGGTCGGGGCCGTCAGCGGCGAGCTCGTCGACGCTGGGCACCACGGCGGAGAACACCGTGGGGGTGAAAACGGGTGCCGGCACGGCCAGCACCGAACTCAGGATCGCGCCGACCGAGCAACACGAAGCACAGGCGCTGCACTTGTGTTGGCTGGCATCGCCGAGCTCGGCCGACTCCGCTGAAACAGCCGAGGTGGATGACCCTTCAGCTGCCGGAGCGGCAGTTTGGTGATGCTCGTGCGCTGACGCGGCGGTGCCGTGTTGATGGGCGTGGTCGGCCGGTCCGGCGGGTTGCATCTGGGCGGCTGCACCGCCGCTGTGATGATGGGGACCGCAAAACGCCATGGTCGCGGCTGCAGCACCCTGCGCGGGAACTGCCAGTGCCAGCAACCAGATCAACAGCGTTCGGATCAACACACCCATCGTGCGACTTTAGCGCAGGCGCATGCACCCTGCGCTGACAACGACTTTCCTGTCACCCGGCTGCAGGGCCTTCTCTGCCTGCTTGGCTGCTTGGCTGCCGTGCCGTCGATGCCACGTTCGATCTGTGCCCTGTCCTGCCTGGCCGGCCTGCGCTGCGATGGTGCTGACGACCAAGGTCAGGCCTTCGCCCACGCGCTTGGTCACCGGCAGCGTCCACCAGAAGCGGCGCGTGAAGTCCGCCAGTTCCGGGTTGGCCTCATCCATCAGGCTGGGCAGCACCGGCTCCAGCGTCATGCCGCACTTGGGGCAGTTGCCCGTGTGGTCCTGGCGGACTTGCGGTTGCAGCGTCGGCAGCCCGTTGCCGCCTGTGCGGCTGCCATGATTCCAACGCTCAAAGCCATTCAACCCAGGTTGCGGTCTACCGACTCTGACGTCCGTACGGCACCGTACGGGCGCAGACCGACGATGATTTCGGCCCGAGGGCTCGACTGAGCCTGTGCTGCGCGCGATGCTCGATGGCGCGGACAGCAAAGGGGACGCTGCCGACGCAGAGCGCCCAGGTCGCGTCTTGTATTTCGAGGCAGACTGTTTCGGTTTGAAGCGTGATCCGCCCCAGCGGGTCAGCTTTTGCTGACCAGTCTGGACAACTCGGCGAATCCGATCGGCGGCGTCGTCAGCCAGGGCAGGGTGAACAAACGTTTGGTGAGCCCCGCGGCCATGCGTGCGATCTGCTGGCGTTCGCCAGCCAGCCGTGCAGCCAGCAAAGGGTCGCGCGTGCCGGCCGCCAGCACGCTCTTGTTCAGCACCCAGGCGTAGGGCTCGATGCTGGCGCGGCGCAGGTCCTGCTGCAACGCTGCGGCCTGTGACACCGGCGTCACCTCGGGCAGCGTGACCAGAATGATCTTGGTGTACGCGGCGTCCTGCAGCCTCATCAGCGGTGTGACGACACGGGTGGCGCCATGGCCTTCGAATTCGCGCGTCATCTGCCGGTGGTAAGCGCCCGTCGCGTCCATCAACAGCATCGAGTGGCCCGTGGGCGCGGTGTCGAGCACCACAAAGGCACTGCGGCCCTGGCTGACGATGCGTGAAAAAGCGTGGAAGACGGCCACCTCTTCGGTGCAGGGGGATTGCAGGTCTTCCAGCAGCAGCGCCTGCTCGGCTGCGTCCAGATGGGTGGACTTGGCGGCCATGATCTTGTCGATGTAGCGCTGCGTCTCGACCTTCGGATCGATGCGGCTCACCGTCAAACCCGGCACGTCACCATCGAGCGTGACCGCCAGGTGAGCGGCCGGGTCGGTGGTGCTCAGGTGCACGGTCTTGCCGCGCGCGATCAGCCCCAGCGCCAAGGCGGCGGCCACCGTCGTCTTGCCGACGCCGCCCTTGCCCATCACCATGATCAGCCCGTGCTCTGCGGTGGCCAGTTCATCGGCCAGGGCATCCAGACCGGGCAGCTTTCCACCGGCTGCGGCGACCGAAGTCAACGGCGGTGTCACCGGGCTGGCTTCGGTGGTCAACAGCGCGCGCAAGGCGGGCAGGCCGACCGTGTCGAAGGCCCGCAGCGGCACGCGGTCCTGCGGCAAGGCCAGCAGCGCTGGCGGCATGGTGTCCAGGGCCTGCTGCCCCAGGTCTTCGATGGCGCACGCCACCGCGTCGGTGCGCTCACTGGCATGGAACACGCCGTTGATGGCCAGGCGCTGGTTGTTCAAACCCAGCGCGCGCAGTTCTTGCAATGTGTGCGCCGCCTCGGCGATCGCGCCCTGGTCGGGCCGGGTCACCAGAACCACCGTGGTCTTGTCCGGGTCGCTCAGGGCTTCGAGTGCGGCCTTGAAGCGCGCCTCCTGCAGCTTCAGGCCCGAGTGCGGCCCCAGACACGAGGCGCCGCGGTCGTTGCCGTTCAGAAAGCCGGTCCAGGCCTTGGGCAGGCTGAGCAGTCGCAAGGTGTGGCCTGTCGGTGCCGTATCGAACACGATGTGGTCGTAGAGATCGATGCCGCTGGACAAAAGCGACGAGAACTCGTCGAAGGATGCGATCTCGGTGGTGCAGGCGCCCGACAACTGTTCACGAACGGTCGACCGATCTTCGGCACTGGCGTCGGCGCCCATTTGCGCCAGAACGCGCTGGCGGTAGGACTCGGTCGCGTTATCGGGGTCGATGTTCAACACCGACAAGCCCGGCGCACCGGGCACCGGCACGGCCGTGTTGCGAAGCTCGACCCCCAGCATCTCGTCGAGGTTGGACGCGGCGTCGGTGCTGACCAGCAACACCTTTTTGCCCGC
>JANMHH010000448.1:0-4857 GCA_031375065.1 Rubrivivax sp.
GAAGGCCCACATGCGCAACATGCACGTCTTTGACGTGACCACGTTGCGCGCCAAGGGTGGCATCGACAAGGAAACCGGCTACAGCCTGGACGGCGAGTACTTTGGCCTGCCGTGGCCGTGCTGGGGCACGCCCGAGATGAAGCACCCGGGCACGCACATCCTGTACGACACCTCCAAGCACGTGATGGAAGGCGGCGGCAACTTTCGCGCCAACTTCGGTGTCGAACGCGATGGCGAGTCGCTGCTGGCGGCCGATGGTTCGCATTCCAAGGGTGCCGACCTGACCACCGGTTACCCGGAGTTTGACCACCTGCTGCTCAAGAAATTGGGCTGGTGGGGCGAGTTGACCGAGGACGAGCAGAAAAAGGCCGACGGCAAGAACTGGAAGACCGATCCCACGGGCGCGATCATCCGGGTAGCCATGAAAAACCATGGCTGCCACCCGTTTGGCAACGCCAAGGCGCGAGCCGTGGTGTGGAACTTCCCCGACCCGATTCCGCAGCACCGTGAGCCGCTGTACTCCACCCGGCCCGAGCTGGTGGCGCAGTACCCCACGCACGACGACCGCAAGGCCTTCTGGCGCCTGCCCACCTTGTTCAAGTCGGTGCAAGAGAAGAACAAGGACATCGGCCTGAAGTTCCCGATCATCCTGACCAGCGGGCGCTTGACCGAGTACGAAGGCGGGGGCGACGAAACGCGCTCCAACCGCTACTTGGCCGAATTGCAGCAAAACATGTTCATCGAGATCAACCCCAAGGCGGCCAACGACCGCGGCATTCGAAATGGGGAAGACGTGTGGGTGACAACACCCACCGGTGCGCGCATCAAGGTCAAGGCCATGGTCACCGAGCGCGTGGGCAGCGACACCGCCTTCATGCCGTACCACTTTGCCGGTCATTGGCAAGGTGCCGACATGCTGGACTTCTACCCCAAGGGTGCGGCGCCGATGATCCGCGGTGAGGCGGTCAACACCGCCACCACTTACGGCTATGACAGCGTGACGATGATGCAAGAGACCAAGACCACCGTGTGCCAGGTCGAGCGGGCGGCTTAAGGAGAGCGTTATGGCAAGAATGAAGTTCATCTGCGACGCCGACCGCTGCATCGAGTGCAACGGCTGTGTCACGGCCTGCAAGGCCGAACACGACGTGCCGTGGGGCGTCAACCGGCGCCGTGTGGTCACGCTCAACGATGGCATCGCGGGCGAGAAGAGCATTTCGGTGGCTTGCATGCACTGCTCGGACGCGCCCTGCATGGCCGTCTGCCCCGTGGACTGCTTCTACCGCACGGCTGAAGGGGTGGTGTTGCACGACAAGGACACCTGCATCGGCTGCGGCTACTGCTCTTACGCCTGCCCGTTTGGCGCGCCGCAGTTCCCCAGCAATGGCACGTTTGGCTTGCGCGGCAAGATGGACAAGTGCACCTTCTGCGCCGGCGGCCCCGAAGACAACGGCAGCCAGGTGGAAAACGAAAAGTACGGCCGCAACCGCCTGGCCGAAGGCAAGTTGCCGATCTGTGCCGAGATGTGCTCGACCAAAGCCCTGCTGGGCGGTGATGGCGACGTGGTGGCCGACATCTTCCGCAACCGGGTGCTGACGCGCGGCAAGGGCAGCGAGGTCTGGGGCTGGGGCACCGCCTACGGCAAACCCACTGGCGGCGCCGCTCAACCCGAGGTGAAGAGGTGATGCGGCGCCAGATTGGATGGGCCGTAGCGCTGGCCTGCGTGGCGCTGACGGCTTGTGGCGAAAAGCCGCAGACCTCGGGCACGCGCAAATCCGATGCAGCGCCCTCGCAGGGTGCGGTTGCGGCCTACACCGCGCCTGGCTGGAAGGCGGGCGACGCCACCAGCTGGGAAGCGCAGATGAAAAAGCGTTCTGAAGGCCAGAACGAGTACACGCGCACCACCCGCAAATGAGCTTGCCATCCCGCTTGCCATCCCGTTTGCAAGCCAGCCCGCAACCAGGCCAACCAGCCGGCCCGCAATCAGGCTCGCCCTGAAGGAGCGTCATGAACAGCTTCATCAAGTCCGGGGCGCTCGTGGCAGCGTTGCTGCTGACGATGCACACCGCCGTTTGGGCTCAGGCGGCGGGCAAACCGGCCGAAGCGGCGGTGCAGCCGCCAGCGGCGACGACGGCCCCTGCCGGCCCGCCGGCCGGGTTTGCGGCGCAGGCCGAGCCCAAAGCCGACGAAACCAACGCTCAGCGCGGCAAGACACAACCGGGCAACAACGCGCCGATCTGGCGTGCCGTCCGCGACAGCGGCACGCAGCCCGGCGTGACCTCGCTGCCAGGCGCCGAGGCTGGTGTGCTGGTTCAGCAGTTCACGCAGTACCCCGGTTCGCGTTTCACCACCGCGGGTGAAGCTTGGCGCCAGGTGCGCAACCAATGGATCATTCCTTACGGCGGCTCGCTGCTGCTGATCGTGGCCGTCGCCATCGGCATCTTTTACTGGCGCAAAGGGCCGCTGGGCGGCGACCTGGTGGACACCGGTCGCAAGATCGAGCGCTTCACGCCCTTTGAGCGCGCTGCGCACTGGACCAACGCTGCCGCCTTTGTGCTGCTGGCGGTGTCGGGCGTGGTGATGGCGTTTGGCAAGTACTTCATGCTGCCGGTGCTGGGTTCCACCTTGTTCGGCTGGCTGAGTTTTGCGCTGAAGAACATCCACAACTTTGTCGGCCCCGTGTTTGCGGTGTCGCTGGTCATTGTCTTGATCACCTTTGCTCGCGACAACCTGCCGGCCAAAGGCGACTGGAACTGGCTGCGCAAGGGTGGTGGCCTGCTGGCGCATCAGGAAGTGCCCTCGCACCGTTTCAACGCCGGCGAAAAGGTGGTCTTCTGGGCCGGCGTGTTTGCGCTGGGGCTGGTGGTGGTGGCTTCGGGTCTGGTGCTCGACAAGCTGGTGCCGGGCTGGGGCGAAACCCGAGGCCAGATGCAGGTGGCCCACATGGTCCATGCGGTGGCGACGGTCTTCATGCTGGCGCTGTTCCTGGGGCACATCTACATCGGCAGCGTGGGCATGAAGGGTGCGCTGGGATCGATGCGCACCGGCTATGTCGACGAGTCCTGGGCCAAAGAACACCACGAGTGGTGGTACGACGACATCAAGGCTGGCAAGATTCCAGCGCAGCGCACGGTGGCGCCGGCGGCGTCGGCTGCGGTGGGGCGCGCCACCCCGCAGGCCTGATTCACATCACATAGAGGCTAGACCATGTCCCCATCGTCCCTGACCCTGCGCATCACCGCACTGGCTGCATTGACGCTCGCCGCATCGGCCATGGCCAAGCTGCCCCCGCCGTCCGACGAAGCCAAGGCCAAGGCCGCTGAAGCCGCCGCCAAAACCGCCCATGGCAACAAGGTCGCGGGGTTTCAGTTGTGCAAGAGCATGGACCGCACCGCCGCGGCCTATCAAGCTCAAGCCAAAAAAGACGGCAAGGCCGTGAAGCCGGCCGACGCCGGTGCCACGGCCTGTGCCGACCCGGGCGCCTTTGTTTACACACCGGCCGTCGCTGCACCCGCAGCAGGCGCGGCGCCCGCCACCGCCGTGGCCGCTGCACCAGCCGCACCCGCTGCGCCTGCCAAGCCTGCAACCGCCGCACCGGCGCCCGCTGCAGCGCCCAAGAAGTAAAGCGCCCGAATTCGGGCAAGCCACCATGCCTGCCGTTACCGACACTGCTTTGGCCCGCGCCATGACGCCTGATCTGGCGGTGGTACCGGGTGCGCCGCGGCTGACGCAGGCCTGTTGTGAGTTGCTGCGCGAAATCCAGATCCTGGACGAGTACGGCGACCGCCGCAGCATCTTCATCCCAGCCGAGCGGCCGTTGACGGTGTTTGTCGACAAGCGTGAGCTGGTCACCCTGATGACCTTGGGCGAACAGCCTGAGTTGCTGGTCCTGGGCTACCTGCGCAACCAACGCCTGATCGACGACGTGGCTGAGGTCGAGTCGATCACCGTCGACTGGGACGTCGGCGCCGCCGCGGTGCGCACCCGCCACGGCGTGCAGGACATGGCCGCCAAGACGGCCCACCGGGTGGTGACCACCGGTTGCGGCCAGGGCACCGTGTTTGGCGACGCCATGACCCAGCTTCACACCGTGACACTGCCCGACGCGCAAACCGCCCGCATCCGCCAAAGCACTTTGCACCGCATGCTGGAAACCATGCGCCAGCAAGACAGCATTCACCGCAAGGCGGGTTCGGTGCACGGCTGCGCGCTGTTCCAAGGCCCGCAGATGCTGATGTTTGTCGAAGACGTGGGCCGCCACAACGCCATCGACAGCATCGCCGGCTGGATGGGCATGCACGGCGTGGAAGGGGGCGACAAGGCCTTCTACACCACCGGCCGCCTGACCAGCGAAATGGTCATGAAGGCCGCGCAGATGGGCGTGCCGATCGTGGTCTCGCGCAACGGCGTCACGGCCATGGGGCACGAGCTGGCTTCGCGCCTGGGCATGGCCCTTTTTGGCCGCGCCGCGAACCGGCATTTCCTGTGCTACAGCGGCGCCGAGCGCTTTGACAGCGAACCCGAACCACAGCGGGCCCCTGTTCGCGTGGTGAGCGGCTGAAGGGTCTGCCAAGGCCGCCTGGGCCACCGCGCTTGGCGACAATCCGCCAATCGCACTGAAACCTGAACGCCCCTGTCCTTGGACGCCATTGCCAACAGCCTGACCCTCGCCGCCCAGTTGATCGGCCAGGGTGACCCTCAACTTCTGAGCATCGTGGGGCTGAGCCTGCAGGTCAGCCTGATGGCCTGCGCCATCGGGGCACTGATGGGCCTGCTGATGGGTTGCCTCTTGGCCGTGGCCCGATTCCCTGGCCACCAGCTGTTGGTCTGGGCGGTCAACACCTTGCTCGCCCTGCC
>JANMHH010000464.1:0-15230 GCA_031375065.1 Rubrivivax sp.
GCCTTGAAGCCGGCGCGAACGAATGCTTCTGACAAGCGCTGGACGCGTTCGCTGCTGCTGCCGTCCAGTTCACCCAACGGAAAACGGTCGCCTTCAATGTGCTTTACCACACCGGGCGAAAGCAGCTCGGCCGCCGGGTAGACCACGCAACCCACCAAGTGGTGCGCGGCGATGGTGCTGGCAATGCGCCCGCCGGGGTCCACGCTGTTGACGGGCGTGCCGGCCAGCGCACCACCGTGGTTGTTGAAGTACCAAAAGGGGATGCCGTTTTGCATCGGCACCACCACTGTGTGCGGCGCCAGCAGGTGTGGCAAATTGGCCAGCACGTCTTGCACCTGGTGCGCCTTCATGGCCAGGATCACCAGGTCCTGCACGCCCGCACAGGCGTAGTCGTTGGTGGCCTGCACGTTGCGCGCCACCTGCTCCAGGCCATCGGCCTGGAGCAGGCGAATGCCGCCGCTGCGGATGGCCGCCAAGTTGGCGCCACGCACCATGAATGTCACGTTTTCTCCAGCCAGCGCAAACTTGGCGCCGACATAGCCGCCAATCGCGCCGGCTCCGATGATGGCAATTTTCATGACGCTGAACCTCTGAAGTGAAAGAGAAGGGATTCCAGAACCAGGCCTGCCGGTCACTCGACGGGGTTGAACAACTGGCCGATGCCCTCGATGTCAACGCAAACCCGGCTGCCGGGTTTCATCGAGCCAACCCCGGTGGACGTGCCACACAGAATCAAGTCGCCGGGCAGCAGGCTCATGTCCTGGGAAATCTTGCTGACGAGTTGCGCCACCGTGAACCGCATGTCGCTGATGGGGTAGTCCTGGCGCAGCTGGCCATCGAGCCAAGTCCGTACCCGCAGCTCGCTGGGATTCAGCCCAGTGACCACCGCGGGCCCGAAGGGGCAAAAAGTATCAAACCCTTTGGCGCGCACCCACTGCACGAATGACGGGTCGCGGTTGAGCAGGTCACTCATCGTGACGTCGTTGACACAGGTGTAGCCAAAAACGCAATCCAACGCGTCGGCTTCACGGACCCGTGTGGCCCGTCGGCCCAACACCACCGCCAGCTCGCCCTCGAACACCATCTTGCCTTCACCCCCGGGGTGGCGGATGGCCATGCCCGGGTCCAGGTAGCTGTTGGGGCTCTTGATGAAGTACAAGGGCTCCTCGGGTTTTCCGAGGCCGAGCTTGGCGGCCAGTTGGCCGAAGTTGTTCCACAGCGCCAGCACCTTGCTGGGGCGCACCGGTGCCAGGAGCCGCACGTCGTCCAAGGCCACGACCTCGCCGGTCGGCACCGGCGAATCGAAGAGGTCTCCGCGATGGACGTGAATCAGCGGACCCTTTAGCAGACCGAAGCCCTGCGCTGCCCGGCGTTCAAATCGGACCCAGGCGGTGGAACTGGCCATTTCTGTGCTCATGAACATCCAGGGCTGGTGTGATGCGCGCAGATGCCTACTTCGCCCCAGCTGGCGTCGCCCCAGTCCAAACGCAGCGTTGAAGGCACCTCTCTCGGTCTTGGCGTCGGACGGCCAAGGGGTCTGGCATGGGGATGGCACTCATTTCGGGTCGCACGGTCGGCCGTGAACTGCGCGACGGCAGTCTGGTGATGCTCGACGTGCACGGGTTCCCGCTGCGGCTGAACGGGTACCTCGTTCAGCGTCGCAACAAGCGCCCACCCCCGGTGGCGCTGGCCTTTCGGGAGTTCTTGTTGTCGGAAGGGTCGGCCTGGGTGGACCGCATCGTGCCGGTCTTGACGCCAGCCGTCGGTTCCGGCGCTGCCCCGGCCATGACCACTGGGCCGCGGGGTCTCACGAAAACCAAAAAGCAGTCTGCCCCGGCCCCGGCCAGAGCGCGCCGCCGTGTCTGAAGAACGGGCCGGTACGGAGCGCTGGGCCCTTGCCAGCGGCAGCCGTGCAAGCGACCCAAGCCGTTTCAATGCCGGCGCGGCTTGTTCAAGGCGCCGCCCTGCCCTTTGCGTCGCGCCAGCGTGCGCCGGCTGACGCCCAATTCACGGGCCAAGGCCTCCTCGCTGCCACTGCGCGCCAAGGCCTGCTGCAAAAAGTGCTGCTCGATCAGCCGCTTGGCATCGCGCAACAGTCCCGGCAATGCGTCTTGACCGATGCGTTCCTGCAGGCCATCGAGCGCTCGCAACAAGGCACCCGAAGACTCATCGCCGGCAAGCACCGGCGGCGGCGTGACGACCAAGCTGAGCGGTTCGCGTGGCGTGCCTTCGCCAGCCCGGATGGCCAGCACCGACGCCGACGCCGCAGGCGCCTGCTGGACCTGCCAATAACTCTGTTCCAGTGCCTGCTGGGCGCGCACAAAGCGCTGCTGCAGTTCGACCTGGTCACGCAGGTCATGGCCAACGGCCAGCGTGGCGCCGTTTTCACCCAGTCGCACAGCGGTGTAGGCCACTGCCACGGCACTGCCGTCGCTGAGCGGATGGTTGATTTCACGGCGGCGGGCGATGCCGCTGCTGGCCACGTCGCTCAGCATCTGATCCACTTTGTCACGGCATTCCACGGTGACCGTTTCGACCCAGGGCCTGCCCACCCAGTCGGGCGCCAGCAGTGGCTGGGCCGGATGCTGAGCCAGCTTGACGATCACGCCCTCTTCATCGAGCACCAGCGCCACGTCGCTGGCCAAAGCGGCAAAGGTCTCGGCCAACTCTGGCGCCCAGGGCGACAGGGCGGCGAGGTCAACAGGCGGTGGCCGGGTGATTCGTTTGGGCATGGGTCAAGGCCTGATCAAGCGCCCGGCGGAGCGACCCGCGAGGCCAGGGAGAAGACTTGGCCGCCCGCTCTGCGCCTGGCGCCAAGCCAGAGATCCGATCCGTGGGCCAGCGCCGAACCCAGCAATGGCGCGGCGATCCAGGGCCAGGCCAGGCCGGCCTGGGTGGCGCGCCAGGCCAGCATCAACATCAAGCCCGACAGCAGCGTCGGCATCAAGGCTGGCAAAGCCACACGCCAACGCGACCAGACCAGCATCAACAAGATCTCGGCCAGCAACACCACGATGGCAACGTCGATCATGCGGCCGTTGGCAAACAACTGCTCCATGGCGCAGCCTCAAACCCGGACCAGGCCCAGCAAATGGGCCATGTCCTTGAAGAAGATGCGCACATGGGCCATCGGCCGCGCACGCACCAGGCGTTTGTGCATGTAGGCCTCGAAGGTCAGCTGCTGGACGTCACGGTCACGGCAGATGGCCACAAACCGTTCGCGCCGGCGGTCGTTGCGATACCAGAAGCGCTGCATGATGCCCAGCACCCAGAACACCTTGCCGTGCTCGCGCATGAAGCGCTTGCGCGCGCCGGCCAGGTCGCGTGGCTTGCCGCTGGCCAGGAAGGCCGCCGCAGCGTCGGCCGCAAAGCGGGCGCAAGCCATGCCGTAGTAGATGCCTTCACCCGAGGCCGGCGCGACCACCCCGGCGGCGTCACCGGCCAGCAGCACATCGCGGCCATTGTCCCAACGTGGCAAGGGCTTCATGGGAATGGGCGCGCCTTCACGGCGCACCGTTTCAGCGTCAGCCAGGCCCGACTGCGCACGCAGCAAGGCCACCGCCGAACGCAAGGAAAAGCCCTTGTCGGCGCTGCCGGTGCCGATGGACAGCGTCTCGCCGTGCGGAAACACCCAGCCATAAAAGTCGGGCGACAGCTCACCGCGGTAAATGACGTCACAGCGCGAACCGTCGTAGCCGGCGGGCGCTTGCTCGGGCTTCTTGACGATCTCGTGGTACGCGAAGACAAAGCGGCCACGGTCCCAGCCCTCGATGGCCTGGCGCGCCACCTTGGAGCGTGCACCGTCGGCACCGATGACGCAGCGCGCACGGGCAAACGAGGCGCCGGTGTCACCCCGCCAGTGCACCACCGCCGTGCCGTCGGCGTCGCGGGTCAGCTGCTCGAAACTGCCGTTCAGGCGCAAGGCGCCGGCGCTGGCTGCACGCTCGCGCAACCACTCGTCAAAGTGCTCGCGGTCGACCATGCCGACAAACCCGCCTTCGATGGGGATGTCGACGCGCTGGTCCTTGGGCGACACCATGCGCGCGCTGGTGGCGTGGGCCACCAGCAGGTGGGGCGGAATGGCAAAGTCGGCAATCAGGCGCGGCGGGATGGCGCCACCGCAGGGCTTGATGCGGCCCGCACGATCGAGCAGCAGCACCGACAGGCCGCGCGCAGCCAGTTCGTGCGCGGCCGTCGAGCCGGCCGGGCCACCGCCCACCACGATCACATCAAAAATCGACTTCAAGGAACTCATGGCGACTCCTGTCAAGCATGGGCAGAGGACGGTGCAGGCCGCAGCGCTTCAGGTCGGCGCCCCGGCGCAGCTGCGGTGATCGATGTCGCGAGCCAGGCGGCCACGATGAAAAGCAGCGCCTCGGCGGCAAACACCGCGGCGTAGGCTGGGCCTGGCGCACCCAGGAACCAACGTGCCAGATCGCTGGCCGCCGTGCCGATCAGGCCGCCGCCGGCAAAGCCGATGGCCTGTGCCGCGCCCCACAGGCCCATGCGCGTGCCCTCGCGGTTGCCACGCCCCTGCGGGCCACCCGCGGCCAGCGCCATCATCGAGCCGATGGCCGCGATCGAAAAGGCGCCATTGGCCACACCCAGCACAAAGACGTTGGCGCGCAGGGGCCAATGCGGCGCCGCGCCCAGACCCGCAACCACCAAGCCGGCCAGTGCCAGGCCCGACGCGATGCAGCCCGCCACCGTCCAGGCCCGCAAAGAGCCCAGCTGGGCGCCGCCCAGGCGGCGACCCGCCAGGGCTGCAAGCAGCATGCCCGCCAGGGTGCCGCCATGCTGCACGCCCGACAGTTGGGTCGACTCGCCCGGCGTGAAGCCGAACATCAGCCCGGCAAAGGGTTCGAGGATCAGATCCTGGGCGCTGTAGGCGACCATCGAGACGAAGACAAAAACGGTGAAACGCCGGGCTTCAGGTTCGGCCCAGACCTCGGCCAAGGCCTGGCGAAAAGGGGTCGGCGTCGTTGCCGCATCTGCTGATGGCAGGGCCGCTCCAGCGCGTCCTTCCAGACGCCACAGTGCCAGGGCGGTGACCAGCACGGCCAGCACCGACACGGTCGACGACATCTGCACCAGGCGCAGCGGTGTGTAGGGGTCCAGGAAACGACCGGCCAGGCCTGCTGTCACCGCAAAGCCCACGATCATCATGACCCACACCAGCGCGGCCGCTGACGCCCGACGCGGCGGGTCGACCCGTTTGGCCAGCAGTGTCAGCAAGGCCGTGCCGCTGGCGCTGACGCCCAGGCCGACGAAGGTGAAGGCCAGCACCGCCAGGGCCATGCCGGCTTGCGGGCTTGTGCTCATCCAGGCGGTGGCCAGCGCAGCACCCGCCCCACCCAGCGCCAGCACCAGCATGCCGCCGATGATCCAGGGCGTGCGGCGGCCCCCCGTGTCGGAGCCAAAGCCCATGCGTGGCCGCGTCAGTTGCACCGCATAGTGCAGGGCCACCAACAAGCCCGGCAGCAAGGCGGGCAGCGCCAGTTCAACCACCATCACCCGGTTCAGCGTCGACGTGGTCAGCACCACCACCGCACCGAGCATGGCCTGCACCACGCCCAAGCGGACGATGCCGCTCCAGCCCAGCATGGGCAAGGTCGCCAGGCGGCCGCTGTGGCTCATGAACCGCGCAGCGCCCAGGCGCTGACCATCATGCCGGCCACGAACAAGGGCACGCCAAAGCCGCTGTAGAACAAGGCCCGCTCGACCGGGCGCTGGGCAAACCAACGCATCAAGAGCCCCTGCGCCAACAGCAGTGCGCCGATGGTCGCAGCGTGCCCACTGGCGCCCCAGTCGACCAGCAAACCGATGACCACCAGTTGGGGCAGCGCCATCATCAGACAGGCCGTGCGCGCCGCGCCGTCGACACCCAAGCGCACCGGCAAGGAGCCGATGCCCATGCGCCGGTCACCCTCGATGGCCTTGAAGTCGTTCAGCGTCATGATGCCGTGCGCGCCCAGGCTGTACAGGGCGGCCAAAGCCAATGAACGACCTGAAGGTATCGCTCCGCCCGCCATCACCGCCGCGCCCGTGACCCAGGCCAGGCCTTCATAAGAGAGGCCACAGGCCGCGTTGCCCCACCAACCGTTGCGCTTCAGACGAATCGGCGGCGCGCTGTAGGCCCAGGCCAGCAGCAGACCCAAGGTGGCGGCGGCAAAGCCCCAGGGGCCCAGCGTCCAACCCACAGCCAAGGACAACAAGGTCCAGGCCACGGCCAGGTACAGGCCCCAGCGGCCCGGAATCCGGCCCGAAGGAATCGGTCGCTGCGGTTCGTTGATGGCGTCGACGTGGCGGTCAAACCAGTCGTTGACCGCCTGGCTGCTGGCACACACCAAAGGGCCGGCCAGCAAGACACCGACCACGATGATGCCGACGCGCCCTTCGACCGGCAGACCCGAAGCCACCGCACCACAGGCGAAGGCCCACATGGGCGGAAACCAGGTGATGGGTTTGAGCAGTTCGGCAACCGCCGACGGGGAGGGCAAGACCATCAGCGCATAGTGCGCTTGACAGTTCAGTTTGTCAATCTATGTTTACACACCCCGGGTGGGTAAACGGACCAGCCGCGAATCAGTCGCCCTCACTGCTCGGCAGGTCGCCCAGTCCATAACGGCGCAACTTGACGTACAGACTTTGCCGCGACAGCCCCAGCAGCTGCGCCGCCAGGGCCCGGTTGTCGTGCGTCATCTGCAGCGCCGTTTCGATCGACAGCTGTTCGATCAGCTCGCTGGACTCGGCCACGATGTCCTTCAGCGGCACCCGTCCCACCAGCTCGGTCAACTGTTTCACCGACTGGGGCACCTTGGTGGGCAACTTGCTTTCGTCAGGGCGCAGGCGCCGGCCGATGTCACGCACCACAAAACCGTAGCTGGCGTCACCTTGCGGGTCCAGGCGCGAGGCCGAGATCTCGACCTCGGCATGGGCACCCAGTTCGCCGCGCAGCTCGGTGGTGTAAAGACCCACCGCGCCACGCTCGCGCAGGTTGCTGATCAGCACGCTGATCTCGACCCCCGTGCGGCCCAACCAGCGGTCGAGTGGTTCACCGCGCGCGCGTTCTTCGGTGCTGAGTTCAGCCAAGGTGGCAAAGGCCCGGTTGGCCGAGACGATGCGGCCTTGGGCGTCGGTGAACACCAGACCATCGGCGGCACTGCGCAAGAATGCGCTCAGCATGGCCTGTGCGCCACTGGCCGTCTCCGTCAGCTCGGGCCCGCCCGGCAGCCCGGCTGCTCGCCGGGCCGAACGGTCGGCCTGCGGAGCCAGGCGCACCATCAAGAAAGCTGCCTGGTCTTGTCGAAAGAGGGTCGCAGAGACCGTCACCGTGGGCGCGCCCTTGACCAGCGACGCACTCAGCAGGTCGTGCTTGCCGACGCTGCGCGCTGCAGCCAGCAAGGCCTGCAGCGGCTCGGCCACCGATGGGTCGAACAGACTGGCCAGCGTCGAGCCCACCACCCTGGCCTTCACGGTCTGGCACAGGGCCAGCGCGGCCGGGTTGGCCTCGACCACCTTCAGATCGGCACCATCGACGATCAGCACCGCATCGTCGGTGGCCTGGAACAAACTGCGGTAGCGCGTCTCGGCCTCGCGAAAGCGCCAGTGGTCACGCTCCATCGACTGCTGTGAATCGATCAGCCGACGCTGCAGGTCGACATGGGGTCGCAGGTCGCGGCCAAAGGCCAGCACCTGGCTCTGGCCCGGTCCCAAGCCCGGATCGCTGGCCAGCATCGCCGCAAACAGCACCGGCAGGTCTTCGGCACCCTTGACCAGCAGATTGACTTGGCGCCAACGGGCCGCAATGGGCGCGCTGACCTGCGCATCGCGCAGCATTTCGGCCACCTTGTCGCGGCTGTCGGGGTTGACCACATCAACCCACTGGCGGCCGCGCCAGTCGCGAAGGCCCGACTTGCGCAGCTCACGGTCGTTGCTCAGCACGTCCAGCACCAGGCCATCGCCATTGAGCACCAGACCCAGATCGCTGGCGGTGCTGACCAGCCGCGCCGCGCTGTCGGCGTCGAGCGCGCGCAGCATGGCGGCAGCGGGCTTCGCGGTGGGCGACCGCGTCATGCTGGGCAAGGCGATATCGCGGTGGTGATGCTTGTGCTGCTGAACAGCCCGGCCATAAACACTTTCAATGAGAGCGGATTGGCGACCTCACCCTGTGCGTGCTGCCACCCGCGCTGCGAGCAAACCCTCGGCCAACATCGGTGCCTTGCTGCCGTCCGGTCCAGCCCCGTCGGCGTTGACGAACTCGGCCCAGGAAGGGTTCAAGGTGAACAAGGGCCCCCCCACCATGACCACCAGCGCTCGGTTGCGAGACGCCGAGCGGACTTTTTCGACCCGCTCGCGCAACCAGTTTAGCCGCGATTCGCTGCCGATCGAAAAGCCCACCACATCAAACCACTCGGTCGCCACCTGAGCCGACGGGTCGTTGACCGCGCCGCCAATGCCGCCCAAGACTTCCCAGCCATCACGGCGGAAAAATTCCGCCACCATGGACAGGCCAAAACTGTGCTGCTCGTCGGGTGGCTGGGCGAGCAGGATGCGCCGCCCGTTGACCGGGTGCTCCAGCTCGGTGCCCAGGCCGGCCCCGCACTCGCGCAGCAGGCGTTGCAGCCGACCCAGACCGATCGTGACGGCGGCAAAGTCGCAGCGGTCGTCGGTCCACATCTGCCCCAGTTCACGCGCGGTGGGTGCCAGCAGGTGCACACACAAGGAAACCGTCGACAAGCCACCCTGGTGCCATTGGGAAACCGCCTTGCCCAGCGCGGCGTCCGTGGCATGCAGGATCAAGTCGGTGAAGGCCTGAACCTGGGCCAGGTTGGGCGGCGTTGTGACCGCTGGGGCCGAAGCCGCTTCGGTGCCCTGGTGGGCCCGAACCAAACGCGGAATCACATCGGACTCGAGCGTGTTGGCCAGACGGGCAAAACGTTCCTTGGCCGACACCCGTTCGTCGGCGGCACTCTGCCAAGCCGATCCGGCACTGCCGGCACCGGCACTCCAGCCGTCGGGCTCCTTGAGGCACTCGACTGTCACTCTCTTCCGCGAATGCTCTGCTCGCATGGGCGCTGCCTCTTGACGACTCCGAATCCAGACGCCGCGCCCGGTGGTGCGCACGCGGCAAGCCTGACCATGATCCGAGCCGCCTGATCGTTGGCCTCACCGGGCCACCACGGCCCCAGCAATTTGGATGACCGCGTTTTTAACCTGTGCCGGGCCAAACGTCTGCAAACCAGTCTCAGTGTTTGCCCTGAAGCGAACCCTTAGTTGCAGCGCAGCACTCCCAGCCGGCCCTGGCCGCCTGAGTTGGGGTGCCGGCTGGCCCCGGACGGCAACGACAAACTGTCATCTTTGATTTACGTCTATCTGGATTGACATCTTGTCTGGCAGGCCATAGGCTGTCGCCCTGAGGTCTCGGCCAATCCGCCTGGACCCAAGCAACCGAGCGCGCTTCACCATGCACCCTTCGCGGTCCGCATCCAACCAGCACCCCTCCGCCGCCTCGCTGCGGCGACCGCTGTACACACCGGCCGAGCGCCTGCGCCGCGACGCCACCCGCTGGACCTGGGTGCAAGGCCTGCTGGCTCCGCTGCAGTTCCTGGCCTTTGCAGTCAGCGCGGTGCTGGTGCTGCGCTTCCTGGCCACCGGCGAGGGCCTGTTCGCTGCCAGCCTGTCCTTCGTGATCAAGACGCTGCTGCTCTACACCATCATGGTCACCGGCTGCATCTGGGAAAAGGTGGTCTTCGACCGCTGGTTGTTTGCCCCCGCCTTTTTCTGGGAAGACGTGTTCAGCATGCTGGTGCTGGCCTTGCACACGGCCTGCCTGGTGGCCCTGTTCACCGGCTGGCTGGAGGCCCGCGCCCAAATGCTGCTGGCGCTGGCGGCCTACCTGGCCTACGTGGTCAACGCGGCTCAGTTTCTGCTCAAGCTGCGCGCCGCGCGGCTGGATGAATCGTTGCAGCGCCAAGGCCACGTTGGCCCGGCACAGGGAGCCACCACATGAGCCCCGTCTTTGCCTTGAAGGAAGAGCGCAGCCAGGGCTGCGAGTTGCCGGTGCTCAAGCAGCGCGGCCAGCGCGAGGTCTTCTGTGGGCTGACCGGCATCGTCTGGCTGCACCGCAAGATCCAGGACGCCTTTTTCCTGGTCGTGGGCTCGCGCACCTGCGCCCACCTGATCCAGTCGGCTGCCGGTGTGATGATCTTTGCCGAGCCGCGTTTTGCCACCGCCATCATCGACGAGCGTGACCTGGCTGGCCTGGCCGACGTGAACACCGAACTCGACCGCGTGGTGACTCGGCTGCTGGAGCGTCGACCCGACATCCGGCTGCTGTTTTTGGTCGGCTCCTGTCCTTCGGAGGTCATCAAACTCGACCTGTCGCGTGCCGCCGCGCGCCTGTCGCAGCGCTTCACGCCCCAGGTGCGCATCCTGAACTACTCGGGCAGTGGCATCGAGACCACCTTCACACAGGGCGAAGACGCGTGTCTGGCGGCCTTGGTGCCCCAGTTGCCGCCCATCCCAGCGCGCAATTTGCTGGTGGTTGGCGCCCTGGCCGATGTGGTTGAAGACCAGTTTCGACGCCTGTTTGACGAACTGGGCATCGGCCCGGTGCACTTCTTGCCACCCAGGCGCAGCACCGAGCTGCCGCCGGTCGGCCCTGAAACCCGCCTGTTGATGGCCCAGCCCTTTTTGGGCGACACGCTGCGGGCCCTGGAAGCCCGTGGCGCCCGCCGCCTGGTCGCTCCCTTTCCGCTGGGCGCCGAGGGCACCACCGATTGGTTGCGCGCGGCTTGGGACGACTGGTGTGCCAGCGGCGGCGTTGGCCCCGACCAGTCCACCCGCTTTGCCAGCGTGGTCGGCCCCAAGCGCGAGCGTGCTGCTCGCGCCCTGGCGCGCCACCGGGTGGCATTGAAAGGCAAGCGGGTCTTCTTTTTCCCCGACTCACAGCTCGAGGTGCCGTTGGCCCGCTTTCTGGCCCGTGAGCTGGCCATGACGCTGGTGGAAGTGGGCAGCCCCTACCTGCACCGCACGCTGCTCGATCGGGAACTGGACCTGCTGCCGCCCGGCACCCAGCTGTCGTAAGGCCAGGATGTCGACCTGCAACTGGATCGCTGTCGCGCCGCGCAGCCCGACATCGTGGTCTGCGGGCTGGGTCTGGCCAACCCGCTGGAAGCCGAAGGCATGACCACCAAGTGGTCGATCGAACTGGTGTTCACGCCCATCCACGGGTTTGAACAGGCCGCCGACCTGGCCGAACTCTTCACCCGCCCGCTGGACCGCCGCACGCGGTTGGTGGCTTAGGGCAGCCCGATGCAGCTCACGCTCTGGACCTATGAAGGACCGCCGCACGTCGGCGCGATGCGCATCGCCACCGGCATGCGCGAGGTGCACTACGTGTTGCACGCGCCCCAGGGTGACACCTACGCCGATCTGCTGTTCACGATGATCGAGCGGCGCAAGCAACGGCCGCCGGTCACCTACACCACCTTCCAGGCCCGCGACCTGGGCGGCGACACCGCCGAGCTGTTCAAGAACGCCGCGCGCGACGCTTATGCGCGCTTCAAGCCGCAGGCCATGCTGGTCGGCGCCTCGTGCACGGCCGAGCTGATCCAGGACGACCCGGGCGGCCTGGCGCTGGCGCTGGACCTGCCGATCCCGGTGGTCGCGCTGGAGCTGCCGTCCTACCAGCGCAAGGAAAACTGGGGCGCCGCCGAGACCTTCTATCGCCTGGTGCGCACCCTGTGCCCGGCGCCCACGGTGCCGCGCGCACCGCGCACCAGCGGCAGCACGGCACGCTGCAATGTGCTGGGGCCCACCGCCCTGGGCTTTCGCCACCGCGACGACGTGCGCGAGATCACCCAGCTGCTGCAGCAGATCGGCATCGAGATCAATGTGGTGGCGCCGCTCAACGCCAGCCCGCAAGACCTGACACGGCTGGCCGACGCCGACTTCAACGTCGTGCTCTATCCGGAGATCGCCAACACCGCCGCGCAGTGGCTGCAGCGCAGCCATGGCCAGCCGGCGACACGCACCGTGCCCATCGGCGTGGGCGCCACACGCGACTTCATCACCGAGGTCTGCACCTTGGCCGGCCTGGACCCGGTGGCCGCGCTGGCCCAGGCCCAGGCCAACGCCACCTGGTACGCGCGCTCGGTGGACTCCACCTACCTGACCGGCAAACGGGTCTTCATCTTTGGCGATGCGAGCCACGCCGTGGCCGCCGCTCGGGTGGCCGCGCGCGAACTCGGCTTCACGGTGGTGGGCCTGGGCACCTACAGCCGCGAGCAGGCGCGTGAGGTGCGCGAAGCCGCAGCGCTGTACGGCATCGAACCCCTGATCACCGACGACTATCTGGAAGTGGAAGCGCAGGTCGCCGCCTTGCAGCCCGAACTGGTGCTGGGCACGCAGATGGAGCGCCACATCGCCAAGCGCCTGGGCGTGCCCTGTGCCGTCATCTCGGCGCCAGTGCACGTGCAGGACTTTCCGGCCCGCTATTCACCGCAGATGGGCTTTGAAGGCGCCAATGTGCTGTTCGACACCTGGGTCCACCCGCTGATGATGGGCCTGGAAGAGCACCTGCTGCACATGTTCCGCGACGACTTCGAGTTTCACGAGGGCGCGGCTCCGTCCCACCTGGGTCGGTCTCAGGGCGCCGTGGTGGCGGCCAACGAGGCGGCCAACGAAGCTGCGATACCGCTCGCGGCGGCCGCGCCAGTGCCGCCGTCGACGGCCGCCGCAGAGCCAGCCACCGTCGCTGCGCCGGGCGGCCTGATCGTCGCCAGCTGGGCGCCCGAAGCCGAGCGCGAACTGGGCAAGATTCCGTTTTTCGTGCGCGGCAAAGCCCGTCGCAACACCGAGCGCTTTGCCACCGAAAAAGGCGTGGCCACGATCACTGTGGAAACCCTCTATGACGCCAAAGCCCACTTCGGCCGCTGAGTCCACGCCGCTGCGGCTGGTCATCCTGACCATGGACACCCACCTGGCCAGCGCCACTGGGCGGGCCCGCGCCACGCTGTCACGCGAACTGCCAGGCCTGAGCGTGGCGTTGCACGCGGCCTCTGAATTTGCCGCTCAGCCCACGGCGCTGGCGCGCTGCAAGGCCGACATCGCGCAGGCCCACATCATCGTCGTCGGCATGCTCTTCCTCGAAGACCACTTCCTGCCCATCCTGGACGACCTGCGGGCCCGCCGCGACGACTGCGACGCCATGATCTGCATGATGTCGGCGGCCGAGGTCGTCAAGCTCACGCGCCTGGGCCAGTTCGACATGGGCAAGCCCGCCAGCGGCCCCATGGCGCTGCTGAAAAAACTGCGCGGCGGCAACAAGGACAAGCCCAGCACGGGCGGCGCGGCACAGATGAAGATGCTGCGCCGCATTCCGCAGATGCTGCGCTTCATTCCGGGCACGGCGCAAGACGTGCGCGCCTATTTCCTGACCCTGCAGTACTGGCTGGGCGGCTCCGACGAAAACGTGCTCAACCTGCTGCGCCACGTGGTCGCTCGCGGCGCCGAGGGCCCGCGTCGGATTCTGCGCAGCCTGATCAAGACGGCGCCGCCGGTTGAGTACCCCGAGGTCGGCCTCTACCATCCGCGTGCCCAACCGCGGCTGCTGACCGACGCCAGCGCCCTGCCCTTGCCGGTGGGCGGCCCGGTGCGCGGCACCGTGGGCGTGCTGGTGCTGCGTTCCTACCTGTTGTCGCGCAACGCAGGGCACTATGACGCGGTGATCTCGGCTTTGGAAGCCCGTGGTTTGCGTGTGCTGCCGGCCTTTGCTTCGGGTCTGGATTCGCGGCCCGCGATCGAACAGTACTTCATCGACAAGGGCCGTGTGCTGGTCGACGCGGTGGTCTCGTTGACCGGCTTTTCCTTGGTCGGCGGCCCGGCCTACAACGACGCCAAGGCCGCAGAAGAAGTGCTGGCCACGCTCGACGTGCCCTACCTGGCCGCCCACCCGGTGGAGTTCCAGACACTGGAGCAGTGGGGCGGGTCCGACCGTGGCCTGCTGCCGGTGGAAAGCACCATCATGGTCGCCATCCCCGAACTGGACGGCGCCACCAGCCCGATCGTCTTTGGCGGTCGACCCGGCGCGCCGGGTGTCACCTGCAGCGGTTGCCACCACGCCTGCACCTTCACCGCCAACGACCAGGCCCAGGACATGCACAGCTGCCCCGAGCGCGCACTGATGCTGGCCGCCCGGGTCAGCAAGCTGGTGGCGCTGCGCCGCAGCCAGCACGCCCAGCGCAAGGTGGCCATCGTCATCTTCAACTTCCCGCCCAACGCCGGCAACGTCGGCAGCGCCGCCTACCTCTCGGTGTTCGAGTCGCTCTTTCACACGCTGACGGCGATGCAGGCCCAGGGCTACCAGGTCGAGCTGCCGGCCAGCATCGAAGCCCTGCGCGATGCGGTGCTCAAGGGCAACGCCGAGCGCCACGGCGCCGACGCCAATGTGCACACCCTGATCAACACCGACGACCACGTGCGGCGCGAGCCCTGGCTGAAGGAGATCGAAGCCCAGTGGGGCCCGGCCCCAGGCCGCCAGCTCAGCAACGGCCGCTCCATCCTGGTGCTGGGCAAGCAGTTTGGCAACGTGCTGGTCGCCGTGCAGCCTTCGTTTGGCTACGAAGGCGACCCGATGCGACTGCTGTTCGAAAAGGGCCTGGCCCCGACACACGCCTTCTCGGCCTTCTACCGCTACCTGCGCGAAGACTTCGCTGCACACGCGGTGCTGCACTTCGGCACCCACGGTGCGCTGGAGTTCATGCCCGGCAAACAAAGCGGGATGAGTGGCGCCTGCTGGCCTGACCGCCTGATCAACGACCTGCCCAACGTCTACCTCTACGCCTCGAACAACCCGTCTGAGGGCGCCATCGCCAAGCGGCGCTCGGGCGCTACCCTCATCAGCTACCTGACCCCGCCCGTGTCCCAGGCTGGGCTGTACAAAGGGCTCAACGAGCTCAAGGCCTCGATCGACCGTTGGCGTGGCATGGAACCCGCAGCCAGCGAACGCGCCGCGATGGCGGTGCTGTTGCAGTCGCAAGCGGCCGAACTCAACCTGGCTGAAGCCGAGCCGCTGTGGGATGCCTCAGCCGCCGGTGACGCCGACACCCGCGTGGCCCGGCTGGCCCAGCAGATGCTGGAGCTGGAGTACACGCTGATCCCGCACGGCCTGCACGTGGCCGGCCGGGCGCCCAGCGCGGCCCAGCGGGTCGACCTGCTGCTGGCGA
>JANMHH010000548.1:0-7396 GCA_031375065.1 Rubrivivax sp.
GGTGCTGTGGACACGTTTGAGTGGGCCCGACCTGCCCGAGCGGGTCAGCGTGGCCTGGGAAGTAGCCCATGACGAAGCCTTCAGCCGCATCGCTGCCCGCGGTGTCGAGCAGGCGGTGGCTGCAGACGCCCACAGCGTGCACGCTGAACCGGCCGGCCTGCAGCCCGACCGCCGCTACTGGTACCGCTTCACCGCACTGGGCCAACGCAGTGCGGCCGGCCGCACGCGCACCGCGCCAGCCGCCGACGCCGTGGTGCGAAGCCTCAGTTTTGCGATCGCCAGTTGCCAACGTTACGACCAGGGTCACTACGCCGCCTGGGCCCACGCGGCGCGTGAAGAACTGGACCTGGTGCTGTTCCTGGGCGACTACATCTACGAATACGCCACCGCGCGCAACGCCGTGCGCCCCCACCGCGGTGGCCCCATGGTTCTGCTGGACGACTACCGCGACCGCTACGCCCAGTACAAAAGCGACCCCGCACTGCAAGCCGCGCACGCGGCCTGCCCCTGGCTGGTGGTGTGGGACGACCACGAAGTGCAAAACGACTATGCCGGTGTGCAAAGTCAGCTGCTGCAGCCCGGGTTTGCCACCCAAAGGGCGGCCGCCTACCAAGCCTACTGGGAACACATGCCCTTGCCCAAGTCCTGGCGCCCTGTGAACGGCGCGATGCGCCTCTACGGCAGCCTGGACTGGGGCCGGCTGGCGCGCTTTCATCTGCTGGACGACCGGCAGCACCGCGATGCCCAGGTCTGCCCGCGGCCGGGTCGGGGTGGCAGCAACGTCGTCAGCCTGGCGCAGTGCGCTGAGTTGAACGACCCGGCCCGCACGCTGCTGGGTGCGCAGCAAGAAGACTGGCTGGCCCAAAACTGGTCTTTGGACCGCCCCTGGAACCTGCTGGCGCAGCAGACCTTGATGGCCCGGTTTGACTGGGCCGACCCGGCGCGCGGTGGCCGTTACTGGACCGATGGCTGGGACGGTTATGCGCCGGCCCGCAACCGCCTCTTGGGCGCCGTGGCGGCCCAGAAGGTACCGGGCGTGGTGGTGCTGGGTGGTGACGTGCACGCCAACGTGGTGGCCGATTTGAGGGCCAACTTTGACGACCCACAGTCCCCGGTGGTGGCCACCGAGTTTTGTGGCACCAGCATCAGCAGCGTCAACGCGTCGGTGGGCCGGTTCGACGCTGCGCGCGCCTTCAACCCGCACGTGCACTTGGCGCAAGACGAGCACCGGGGCTACACCCATTTCACGGTGCAGGCCGATCGTTTGCAAGCGCGGCTGAAAACGGTGTCCGATGGTCGGGACGCCAGTGCGACCCTGTCCACCCAGGCCGAGTTTGTGGTGCAGGCCCGGGTGGCTGGCGCGCAGCGGGCTTAGACGGTGCCGCTGGCCAGGGATGTTGGGCGTCAGAGGCTGTAGCGTTCGTTCGACAACACGCGGGAAGACCCTAGGGAATATTCAAGCCTTCCGGGCCGTACAACTGCTGTCCAGTACAACTGCTGTTCGTCAACCATTGAGGAGTTCTGACATGCGCCGCCTTTTTAAACCGGCTTTGGGCCTGACCGTGATTTCAACGCTGGTGCTCGGTGCCTGCGCCACGGCGCCCAACACGGGCCCGATGGGCTTTTTCATCACCAGCGAAGGCAGTGGCAAGGGGGCCGACCTGGGCGGCATCGCCGGTGCCGACGCCCATTGCCAGAAGCTGGCCGCTGCGGCTGGTGCGGGGGGCAAGAATTGGCGTGCCTACCTCAGCCAGCCCGGCTCCTTCCCGTCGGCAACCGCGCCGGGCGTGCCTTCAACCAACGCGCGCGATCGCATTGGCAACGGCCCCTGGTTCAACGCCAAAGGCGAGCTGATTGCCCGTGACGTGGGCCATCTTCACGACGGCAACCTGATCAGCAAGGCCACCGGCCTGGACGAGCGTGGCAAGGTCATCAATGGCCGCGGGGACACGCCCAACCAGCACGACATCCTGACCGGTTCACGCGCCGACGGCACCGCCTTTGCGCCGCAGACCGACACCACGTGCAAGGCCTGGACCAGCAGCACCGACGGCTCGGCCATCGTGGGCCACCACGACCGCATCGGGCCTTTGCCGGAAAACTGGGCCAAGTCCTGGAACTTCTCGCACCAGTCGGCCGGTTGCAGCCAGGAAGCCTTGGTGCGCACGGGCGGTTCGGGGCGCTTTTACTGCTTCGCCACCAACTAGCACGGGTCGGGAGCGGCCGACGGCCGCGGATGGCGACAGGCGTCATCGGCTGCCACTGCGGCCTGGTCAGGCTCGACGTTTCACGGCCCGTCGCACAGGCAATGGGCGGCGGCCGCAAAAGGCTTGCGCTGGTTGGCAACGTCAGCCAGCCAGCCCAGGTCCGCCGAGATCGATTGCACCATCGGCGGCAGCAGCCCGGTGCTCACCATCAGGCTTTGCAGAGCGTGCCCAACACCAGGTGCGGCTGACAGATCGGCCTGATTCACGCCCAGGTTGCGCAGCCAACTTTGCAACCGGCTGGGCTTGGCCTCGATGTACTCCACACGTGCATCGCTGGCCAACTTGCCCCGTTGGGTGGCTGCTGCGATGGCGTCGCCATAACTGCCCAAGCGGTCGACCAGGCCGCGCGCCTGCGCGTCCTTGCCCGCCCAAACGCGGCCCTGGGCCAGCTCGTGGATTTTCTCGGGCGTGCTCTGGCGGGCCTTGGCCACCAGCGTGGTGAAGTCGCGGTAGGTGCCGTCCACCACGCTCTGCACCAGTTGTGCGAAGCGCGGGTCGAGCGCGCGTTTGGGGTCGTAGCCGGTGGTCAGCCAGGTGGTCGCGGCGCCCCCCGTGCGGATGCCCAGCTTGTCCATCGCGCCTTCAGCGGTGGGCAAAAGGCCCACCACGCCGATGCTGCCGGTGATGGTGGTTTCGTCGGCGATCACTTCCTCGGCAGCCATGCTGATCCAGTAGCCGCCGCTGGCCGCCAGGTTGCCCATGCTCACCACCACCGGCTTGCCCGCCAGGCGCGTGAGTTCCAGTTCACGCCGCACCAGTTCGGACCCAAAGGCGCTGCCGCCGGGTGAGTTGACACGCAGCACCACGGCCTTGATCTTGTCGTTGTCGCGCGCCTGGCGGATGAGCTTGGCGGTGGACAGGCCGCCGATGCTGCCTGGCCCGGCCGTGCCGTCGCTGATGCCGCCCTCGGCCACCACCACGCCCACGGCGTCGCCGTCGCTGCGCGGCTTGATGCGGGCCAGGTAGTCCTGAAAGTTGACTTGACGAAAGGTCTTGTTGTCTTCGTCCTTGGCACCTTGTTGGATCAGCAGCTCGCGCATTTGATCGGCGGTTTTCAGGGCGTCGATCCACTTCCGTTCCAGCGCCCACTGGGCCGGATTGCCTTGCGCCGCCACCAAGCTGGCCGGCAGCGAATCGATTGCCGCCATCACGCTGCCGGGGGCCTGCTTGCGGGCCTTTTCGACCGACCCGGTGTAGCTGGTCCACAGCGTGTTCCAGACCATGCCTTCAGCCTCCAGCGTCTCGGCTGACGGGCCGTTGGCGGCATAGCCTTCGCCGGCGCTCTTGTACTTGCCGGCCTTGATCACGTTGGGCTTGATGCCGACCTTGTCGAACAGGTCCTTGTAATAGGTGCGCTGGCGGCCGAAGCCTTCGATCAGCACGCTGCCCATCGGGTGCAACCAGACCTGGTTGGCATGGGCCGCCAGGAAGTACTGGCGCTGGTCGTAGTCAGATCCCCAGGCGTAGACCGGCTTGCCACTGGACTTGAAGCGTTCGATCGCCTGGGCCACTTCGCGCAGCGTGGCCATCGACGCGTAGCCGCCGCCTGAAAACTTGTCCAGCGACAAGACCACATGGCTGATCTTTTCGTCCTTGGCGGCGGCCTCCAGCACGGCCAGCACGTCGCGCAGCTGGGTTTGTTCGCTGTCTTCACCCTGGGCCTGACCCAGGGCCTGGGCCCGCAGGCTCAGGCTGGCACGCTGCTCCACCACGCTGCCGCGGATGTCCAGCACCAGCGCGGTCTTGTCCTTCAGGCGGGGCGCGCTGGGTTTGATCAAAACCCAGACCAGCGCCGCCAGCAGCACCAGCAAGAGCAGATTGAGCAGGGTTCGCCGGGTGGCGTCGAGCAGCCGCCAGGCGCCGCGCAGGCCGCGGCCCAGGGTGGACAGTGTGGTGTTGGGCATGAAGGTCTCGGGTGAAAGGTCTGCAAAAGTGCCATCAGCTTAGGCGTTGTTGCAGCCCTTGCCAGCGCAGGGCGATGGAACCCCGCTCTGGGCCGACGAACGGTGGGTTCGGCTGCCCGATACTGCACGGCTATGCAAGCCATCCTGGCCGTGACGGTCCCGTTTTTTGCCTTGGTGCTGTGTGGCTACCTGGCCGCGCGGCGCCACGTGCTGCCCGAAAGCGCCATTCCCGGGCTGAACACCTTTGTGCTGTACTTTGCCTTGCCGTGCATGCTGTTTCGCTTTGGCGCCAGCACGCAGATCGGCGAGCTGCTCAACCCGGCGGTGCTGGCGGTCTACCTCAGCTGCGCCTTGCTGATGGTGTTTTTCACCGTGGCCGTCAGCCTGAACGAGCGGGTGCCGATGAAGGACGCCGCCTTTGGCGCGCTTGTGGCCGCCTTCCCCAACACCGGCTTCATGGGCGTGCCTTTGCTGGTGGCCTTGCTGGGGAAGAACGCGGTCGGGCCGATGATCTGCTCGATCCTGGCCGACATCTTCGTCACCAGTTCCTTGTGCATCGCGCTGGCGCAGGCCGGCTCGGTCAAGCCCGGTGCGGCCGACAGCGGCGCCCGGGCCGCGGCGCTGCGCGCCTTGCGCGGCACCGTGTCCAACCCTTTGCCGTGGTCGATCGCGCTGGGCGCGGTGTTTTCGGTGGCCCAGCTCAGCTTGCCGGCGCCGGTGCAAAGCGTGGTCTTCATGCTGGCCGACGCGGCCACGCCGGTGGCGCTGTTCACCATCGGCGCGGTGCTGTTTCGGTCGGGCCAACACGCCACGCTGCAGACCGCTTTGGCCGACTACCTGCCGGTGGCCCTGATCAAGCTGGTGCTGCACCCCGTGCTGGTGCTCAGCGTCGGCTTGGCCGCACGCCAACTGGGCGCGCCCATCACCGGCTTTCAAATCACGGTGCTGACGCTGGTGGCGGCCTTGCCCAGTGCCAGCAACGTGTCGCTGTTGGCTGAACGTTACGGCGCCAACAACGGCCGGATCGCCCGCATCATCATGGCCAGCACGGTGATGGCCTTTGTGAGTTTCAGCGTGGTGGCTTGGCTGTTTGGCGTGCAGCCGGTCTGAGCGCATCGCTTCATCCAGCGCTGCGGCCCGCATCGCAGCCCGCGCCGTCGCCAGCCCCGCCGCCAGCCTCGCAGCCCGCCCCGCAGCCCGCATCGCTGCCAGCCCGTCAGCCACGGAATTGACCGCGCTTAGCCCCCGAAATCCGGCCATCGCCCAAGCTGGCCGCGCCGCAGACTTCAGCCGCCCACCGTCACCTTCGTGCGGCTGCGCTTTGCCGGAGCTTTGTCATGCGCTCAATGCGCCCCGTTCACCCTTCACATCCAGCGGCCGCGCTGCGTGCTGCGGCACGCTCACGACGCTGTGTCCTGGGCTGCGCCCTGGCCCTGGCTTGGGCCGGCCCGCTGGCAGCACGCTGTGTCGACGAAACGCTGGTCGAGTCCAGCCTGGAAGCCAACGCCAACCCGTCGGCCGCTGACCCTGGCCCACGCGCGGCCCTGCAAAGCCTGGTGCGCGAAGCCTTGACGCGCAGCCATCAGGTTGGGGCCTCCCGTTTGTTGGCCGAAGCGGCGCGTGACGACGTCGAAGAGACGCGGGCGGGCAAACGCATTCAAGCCAGCATGGGCGGTGGTTTGGGCCCGGATCTGACCAGCGCCCGCCAGACCCAGACCGAAACCACCGCGTTGCAACTGCGCGCCACCCTGACCGCCAGCCAGCTGCTGTACGACGGCGGCCGCACCGACCGCTTGACCGATTGGCGCACCCAGCTGGCCGAGTCGGCACGTTATGGCCAGCTCACGGTTCAAGAGCAGGTGGCGCTGAACACCGTGTCGCTGGCCCTGGAACGCAGCCGCTACAGGCAACACGCGGTGGTCTACGGCCAATATGTGCGCAAGATGGCCTGCCTGGTGGAAGCGCTGGAAACCATCGTGCGCACCGACCGTGGCCGGGCCAGCGAGTTGGTGCAGGCGCGCAAGTCGCAGAGCCAGGCCGAGCTGTCGATGACGCAGGCCCAGTCGCAGGTGCGACAGGTTGAAATTCGCTTGCGCCGTCTGGTCGGCGACGGGCTGCCGCCGGTGGGCGGTCTGCCCGGTCTGCTGCTCAACGTGCCCGATCTCCAGGGGCTGGTCGCCGAGGTCGAACAGAGCAGCGAAATCGCCGCCCTCAACGCGCAAGCCCAGGCTTTGGATCAGTATGCGCTGTCGGTGCAGGCCGCTGGCAAGCCGCAGCTCAGCTGGAACCTGAGCGGGTCACACGCCAACGGCGGTGGTGGCAGCCGCGGTCCCACGCGCAACGGCACGTTTTCGGTCGGTTTGACACTCAACATGCCGTTGCTGAACCCGGGTGTGGCGTCCGCCACCGATGCGGCCCGAAAACGCGCCCGGGCCGCCGAGCTGCAGAAGGCCGAAGCCCTGGAAGCGCGGCGCTTCCGCGCGGCCGAGGTGCATGAACAAACGCAGAGCAGCTTCGACCGCGCACGCCGTGTCGGCGCAGTGCTGCGCGACAGCGACCAGGTGCGCAACTTCACGCTGCAGCAGTGGCAGCAGCTGGGCAAGCGCAGCCTGTTCGACGTGATGGGCGCCGAAGGCGAGCACTACAACCTGCGCATCAACTACGTGAATGCCCTTCACGATGGACAACAGCTCAACGCCAATCTGCTGTCGTTGGGCCGAGGAGTGAACCAATGGCTGCAGTGACGCAGGAACAGGCCAGACCGGCCGGCGCAACCGGGCCGGTGCCAGCCGCCGCTGCCACCGCCGCGCTGATGAAACAGACACCCGCCCATGCGGTGGTCAACCGCGATCTGTTGGGCTTGATGCCCGCCAGCGCGCGCCGCGTGGTGGAGGTGGGCTGCATGCACGGTGCGTTGGCGCAGGCCTTCAGGGCCATCAACCCCGCCGTGCACTACACCGGCATCGACATCGACCCCGACTACGCCGCCGTGGCGCAGCAGTCGTGTGATGTGGCCTTGGGCGGTGACATCGAGCTCTTTGACGCAGACGCGTTTGGCCAGCTCTTCCCCAGCGACTGCTGGGTCTTTGGCGACTGCCTGGAGCACCTGCGCGACCCCTGGCGCGTGGTGCAGCAGATTCGCCAGCAGATCGATGCCGACGGTTGCCTGGTGACCTGCATCCCCAACGCCCAGCATTGGAGCGTGCAGATGCGTCTGGCCACCGG
>JANMHH010000026.1:0-11352 GCA_031375065.1 Rubrivivax sp.
ACCGGGTAGATGGGATCGGTGTAGCCAAAGGTGGACGCGTGCCCCGGCGGCACCCGGGCATCCACCCAGGCTTCGTCCTCGGCCGTGACCTTCACATCCAAGGCGGCGATGTAGTCCTGCCACTGCAGCAAGGTTCGCGGCCCACCAATCACGCCCGTGACCAGGCGGTTGTTCAGTGCCCACGCGATGGCCAATTGCGACGGCGCAACGCCGCGCGACTGCGCATGCGCGGTGAAGTCTTGGGCCAGTTGCAAGGACTCGGGCCGCCATTCGGTTTGCAACAGGCGGCGGTCGGCGCGGGCCGCGCGGCTGTCGGCCGGTGGCGCAGCGCCGGGCGCGTACTTGCCGCTGAGCACGCCGCGCGCCATCGGGCTGTAGGTCAGGGCGCCTAGCCCATAGTGGGCGCAGGCGGGCAGCAGTTCAACCTCAATGCCGCGTGTCATCGCGCTGTAGGGCGGCTGCAGTGCGACCGGCTGTGGCACACCCATCTGGCGCGCCACTTCGACCATGCGCGCCAGGCGCCAGGCCCGAAAGTTGGACAAGCCCCAGTGCAGCACCTTGCCCTGGTCGATCAACCGGCCCATGGCGGCCACGGTCTCTTCAACCGGCGTGGACTCGTCGTCGCGGTGCAGGTAGTACAGGTCGATGAAGTCGGTGTCCAGGCGTCGCAGGCTGTGCTCAACCGCCTGGGTGATCCAGCGCCGCGAGGTGCCGCGGTCGTTGGGCTCGTCGCTCATGGGGTTGGCCACCTTGGTGGCCAGCACCCAGCGCTGACGGTCGCCCTTGACCAGCGCGCCGAGCATGCTTTCCGACGCGCCTTTGGCGTAGATGTCGGCGGTGTCCAGCGCGTTCAGGCCGGCCTCGCGGGTGGCGGCCAGGATGTTGGCTGCTTCAGGCGCTTCGGTGCGGTCGCCAAACATCATGGTGCCCAGCCACAGCGGCGACACCTTCAGGCCACTGGCGCCCAGGTTGCGGTAATAGGTGGTCATCCGATTCGTCCCAGCAGCAGGAATTCCATCAAGGCTTTTTGCACATGCAAGCGGTTTTCGGCTTCGTCCCAGACCACGCTTTGCGGGCCGTCGATGACCTCGGCCGTGACCTCTTCGCCGCGGTGTGCGGGCAGGCAGTGCATGAACAGCGCGTCGGGTTGCGCCACGGCCATCATCTCTTCGTCCACGCACCAGTCGATGAAGGCCTTGCGGCGCTCGTCGTTCTGGGCCTCGTAGCCCATGCTGGTCCAGACGTCGGTGGTGACCAGGTGGGCGCCTTCGCAGGCCTGCATCGGGTGGTTGAAGACCTTATAGCAGTGGGTGTCCTGCACTCCTGCCACGGCAGCATCCACCTCGTAGCCAGTGGGCGTGCTGACGTGCACCGTGAAGCCCAGGATCTCGGCCGCCTGCAGCCAGGTGTTGGCCATGTTGTTGCCGTCGCCGACCCAGGCCACCACCTTGCCGGCGATGCTGCCGCGCTGCTCGATGTAGGTGAAGATGTCGGCCAGGATCTGGCAAGGGTGGTATTCGTTGGTCAGGCCGTTGATGACCGGCACCCGTGAGTGCGCGGCGAAGCGTTCGATCATGCTTTGCTCGTAGGTGCGGATCATGATGACGTCGCACATGCGGCTGATCACGCGCGCAGTGTCCTCGGCCGGCTCGGACCGGCCCAGGTGGCTGTCGCCGGTGGTCAGGTGCACCACCGAGCCACCCATCTGGTACATGCCGGCCTCGAAGCTGACCCGGGTTCGGGTGCTGGCTTTTTCGAAGATCATGGCCAGCGTGCGGTCCACCAAGGGCTGGTACTTTTCGTAGTTCTTGAAGCGCGTCTTGATGATGCGGGTGCGCTCGAACAGGTAGGCGTATTCCTCGGCGCGGAAGTCCTTGAACTGCAGGTAGTGCTTCATCAGTGTGGAGCCTGGTTTCATGCCTGGTTTTGTGCCAGATCGTTGCGCTTCACGCTTCGGCCAGGAAGGTTTTGATCAAGGGGCACAGGATGGCTGCCATCTGGCGTGCTTCATCGGCGCTCAGGATCAACGGGGGCACCAGCCGGATCACGCTGTCGGCCGTCACGCTGAGCATCAGGCCGGCTTCTGCGGCACGGGCCAGCAACACGCCGCAAGGGCGGTCGAGTTCAATGCCGATCATCAGGCCGGCACCACGAATCTCCTTCACGCCGCTGGCGCCTGCCAAGCCGTCTTCCAGTGCCTGGCGCAGCACCGCACCCACCGCAGCGGCGTTGGCCATTACGCCGTCTTCTTCCATGATGCGAAGCGTTTCCACACCGGCACGCATGGCCAGCGGGTTGCCGCCAAAGGTGGTGCCGTGGTTGCCGGGCCCCAACACGTTGACGGCCTTGGGGCCGACCACGATGGCGCCGATGGGCACGCCCGAGCCCAGGCCCTTGGCCAGCGGCATCACGTCGGGTTGAATGCCGGCCCACTGGTGCGCAAACCATTTGCCAGTGCGCCCAATGCCGCACTGCACCTCGTCCAGCATCAACAGCCAACCCTGCTGGTCGCACAGCTTGCGCAGCCCCTGCAGGTACTCCCAGCGTGATGGGTTGATGCCGCCTTCACCCTGGATGGTTTCCAGGAACACGGCAACGACGTTGGGGTTGGTGCGGGCCACCGCTTCGACGGCGGCCATGTCGTTGACGGGCACCCGCACGAAGCCCTCGACCAGCGGCTCGAATCCCTTTTGCACCTTGGGGTTGCCGGTGGCCGACAGCGTGGCAATGGAGCGGCCATGGAAGGCCTTTTCGTAGACGATGATTTCGGGGCGCGAGATGCCCTTGTCGTGCCCGTACTTGCGCGCAATCTTCAGCGCGCCTTCGTTGGCTTCCAGCCCCGAGTTGCAGAAGAAGGCGGCGCTCAAGCCCGAGAGTTCGCACAGCTTGGCTGCCAGTTGCTCCTGCAACGGCACTTCGTAGTAGTTGCTGCTGTGGATCATCTTGCCGATCTGGTCCTGCAGCGCCGGCACCAGTTTGGGGTGGGCGTGGCCCAGGGTGTTGACCGCGATGCCGCCCAGGCCGTCCAGGTACTTGCGACCCTGGGTGTCCCACAGCCAACAGCCCTTGCCATGCGACAACGCGATCGGCAGTCGGCCGTAGGTGTTCATCACGTGGGGCATCGGGCCCTGGATGGCGGAGACGGCGGCGGGCTCGGGGGCGTTCATCGGGGCTTTCCTTGATGGGGCCAATTGAAAGGGCAAGTGCAGGGCCAGTTGGCGACGCTTTGGTCACGCTCTGGAGGGACGCAATTCTAAAGGCCGTGCACTGCGGGCCGATGAAGCAACGGTCACCGTTCATCCCAGGCACGACTCATGCATGCTGCAACGCAGCAACATCAAGGCACAATGCAAACGGTGCAACCGGCGCTGGGCACCTTGCGTCTGCCCGGGACACCGTTGGCGGGCCTTTGCGCTGCGCCGCTTGCAATGACCAACCACAAGCCTCGTCAGTTCTACATTCAGGGCATCACGCTGTCAGGCCAGACCTTTCGGCCCAGCGACTGGGCCGAGCGTCTGGCCGGCGCGATGTCCAGCTTTCGCCCCGGCGGCAGTGCGGGTGGCATCGGGGCTTACATCGGCTACTCGCCCTATTGCGTGCCGCAGGTGGCGGACGGCATCAAGTGCGTGCTAGTGAACGAAGCGCTGCGAGACATCGAGCCCATGGCCTGGGACTTTGTGATGAACTTTGCCCGTGACAACCAACTGCAGGTGGCCGAGGTCTGCGTGCTGCCGCAGAGTGCACCAACGCTCAAGCAGTAGGGCCCTGTCGAAACTGTTCGGCCGAGCCAGGCCCATCAGAAACAAAAAAGGCCCGCTGAGCGGGCCTTTTTTGTACGGAGCAGCGATGTTGCTCAGGCGGCTAAAGCGAGCGCCTTGACCTTGGCAGACAGTCGGCTCTTCAGGCGAGCGGCCTTGTTCTTGTGAAAGACGCCTTTGTCGGCCACCGAGTCGATCACGCTTTGCGCCGACTTGAAGACTTCAGCAGCCTTGGCCTTGTCGCCGCCGGTCACCGCCTTTTGCACGTTCTTGACGACGGTGCGAAAGCGTGAGCGCAGTGCGGTGTTGGCGGCGTTCAGGGCCACGTCTTGGCGGGCGCGCTTGAGGCCCGAGGCGAGGCGAACGGTCTTCTTCTTGGCTTTGGACGAGGTGGCCATGCGGTTGAGTTGGTTGGAACTGAAAGTGCAAAGAGGGTCGATTCTAGCACGCTTTTGACCCGGTTGCCAAGTGCCTGTGACCGGCTGACATAATGCGGGCGCTCTTGGGCTGGGGCCCTGCCGACGGCCATCAAGCCGCCGACGCGCTTGTTTCCCACGGCGAGATGCGTTGGGCCTGCAGCCGCCCCAACCGCCTGTTTCTGTCGCCGCTCCAATTTCGCAGTCGCAGCCACCAACGTCCCCAAACCGCGGACGTCTCATCCGGTTTCCATCCCCTTTGCTGTGAATCTTCTCAAGGCCGCCTCTACCGTTTCTCTGCTGACCCTGGTTTCAAGGGTTACTGGCCTGGTGCGCGAGCAGCTGATCGCAGCCAGCTTTGGCGCCAGTGCCGCCACCGACGCCTTCAACGTGGCGTTTCGCATCCCCAATCTCTTTCGCCGCTTGTTCGCAGAAGGTGCCTTCTCACAAGCCTTCGTGCCCTTGCTGGCGGCCACGCGCAGCCAAAACGGTGACGACGCGACCCATGAGTTGATCAGCGCCGTGGCCACGGTTCTGGCCTGGGCCCTGTTGGCGACCTGCGTCGTGGGTGTCGCCGCGGCCCCGGTTTTGGTGTGGGCCATGGGGTCTGGCCTGGAGCGCTTTGATACCGCGGTGGTCATGACGCGCTGGATGTTTCCCTACATCGGCTTCATGTCGCTGGTGGCCTTGGCTGCGGGTGTGCTCAACACCTGGAAGCGGTTTGCCGTGCCCGCCGTCGCGCCGGTCCTCTTGAATCTGTCGGTCATCGCCGCAGCGTGGTGGGGCGCACCGCTGCTGCAAACCAAAGGCATCGAGCCAATCTACGCCCTGGCCGGTGGTGTGATGCTGGGCGGGGTGCTGCAGTTGGCGGCGATGCTGCCCGCTCTGGCCGCGGTGGGCTGCCTGCCGCGCATCGCTTTGGCACCGGCCGCCATCCAGCGGGCTTGGCATCACCCCGGCGTGGGGCTGATCCTGCGCAACATGGCACCCGCGCTGCTGGGGGTTTCGGTGGCCCAGATCTCGTTGCTCATCAACACCCAGATCGCCACCCATGTCGCTGTGGGGGCGGTGTCCTGGCTGACCTATGCCGATCGCTTGATGGAGTTTCCAACCGCGCTGTTGGGTGTGGCGCTGGGGGTGGTGCTGCTGCCGCAGCTGTCGGCGGCACAAGCGCGGCAAGACGCTGCCGATTTCTCAGGCATGCTGGACTGGGGTTTGCGTCTGGTGGTGCTGTTGGCCATGCCTTGCGCCGTGGCGCTGCTGGTCTTTCCGCAAGCCTTGGTCAGCGTGCTGTACCACTACGGCGCCTTTCGCGCGCAAGACGTGGCCATGACCGTGTTGGCCCTGCGCGGCTACGGCGTGGGGCTGCTGGGCCTGGTGGCCATCAAGGTCCTGGCCCCGGCCTTTTATGCGCGGCAAGACATCCGCACGCCGGTGAAGATTGCGGTGGGCGTTTTGCTGGCCACCCAGGCTCTGAACCTGGTTCTGGTGCCCTACCTGGGGCATGCGGGCTTGGCACTCTCGATCGGTCTGGGTGCGCTGGTCAACGCTGGCCTGCTGCTGGGCGGCTTGCTCAAGCGCGGCGTCTTCAAACCCCAGCCGGGCTGGCTGGGGTTTGGCTTGAAGGTTGTGCTGGCCAACGTGGCGCTGGGCTTGGCCTTGGCCTGGGCTGCGCACCGCATCGACTGGCTGGGTCTGCAAGCCCAGTGGGGCCAGCGCGCTGGCGCCATGGCCCTGGTTCTGGCGGGCGTGGCGCTGCTCTACTTTGCGGTCTTGATGGCCTGCGGCCTGCGCCCACGCCAGTTCATGCGTCGCGGCTGACCTACACTGGTGCGAATGGCTGGACACCTGCACTTTGAAGCGCCCAGTGCGCTGGACTATTTCGCGGCCTTGGTGGCTCAGGATCAAGGCTTCCCTTTGCTGGAGGCCGCTGCGGCCATCGCCCAAGACGACGACCCTGGCCTGGACGTGCAGGCGGTGTTGGCACGGGTCGATGAACTGGCCCAGCGCCTGAAAACCCGCCTGGCTGGCGACGCCCCTGCGCTGCAGCGACTGCGCTTGCTCAACCGCTTCTTCTTTCAGGAGTTGGGCTTTGCCGGCAACGTCAACAACTATTACGACCGGCGCAACAGCCTGCTGCCGGCGGTGTTGGAGAGCCGCCGCGGCATCCCCATCACACTGGCCGTGCTGTACATCGAGATGGCTGGCCAGGCTGGGTTGAAGGCGCACGGCATCTCCTTTCCGGGCCACTTCTTGGTCAAGGTGACCATGCCACGGGGCGAGGTCGTGATCGACCCGTTCAGCGGAGTTTCGCTCTCACGCGAAGACCTGGAAGAGCGCCTGCAACCCTACCGCGAACAACGCGGCGCGGTCGGTGAAGATGAAGTACCCCTGGGTCTGTTTCTGCAGGCCTGCTCCGAGCGCGATCTGATCGCCCGCATGCTGAACAACCTGAAGGAAATCCACCGCAGCCACGGCGACTGGTTGCGCCTGGAGCGCGTGCAGGCTCGGTTGGTGGTCTTGCTGCCAACGGCGTGGGAAGAGCGCCGTGATCACGCCATGGTTCTGGCTGAGTTGGGCGCGCATGAAAAGGCATCCCGGGCCTTGACGGTTTACCTGCAGATGTGCCCCAAAGCCTGGGATGCCGATGTTTTGCGCCGCCACCTGGAAGCTTGGCAAAAGGCTCACTAGCGCATGAAGCAGATTCCTTTGGCCATCGGCCCCCAAGACCTGGCCAGCTTTGACAACTTTCTGGTGGGCCCCAACGGCGCCGCGGTGGCCCACTTGATGGCCCTGAACCATGCGGCTCCGCCGGTTTACTTGTGGGGCCCGGGTGGTTGCGGCAAGACCCACCTGCTGCAGGCTTTGGCGGGTCGGGTGCAGGCCGCCGGCCAGCGCGTGGCCTGGTTCGACGCGCAAGATCACCAGCCTTGGGAGGTTGAGCCAGGCTGGTCCTTGGTGGTGGTGGACCGATGCGAGATGTTGGACGAGGCCAACCAGCGCGCCGCCTTTGCGCTGTTTGAAGAGGCCAGCCAGCACGGCGTGCAGTGGGCTGCCGCAGGCCGCCTGCCGCCCGTGGACCTGCCCATCCGCGACGATCTGCGCACCCGGTTGGCCTGGGGTCATGTGTTTGCGCTGCAGGCCTTGCCCGACGCCGAAACCCGCGCCGTGCTGCGCCGAGAGGCCGATCGCCGTGGCATTTTTCTAAGCGATGAAGTGATGGGGTTTCTGCTCACCCGGTTTGAGCGTGACCTCGGGCACCTGATGCGTCTGTTGGACCGTTTGGACAACTTTGGCCTGGCGCAGGGCCGCCGCATCACGGTGCCTTTGGTGCGCCAGATGCTGGCCGAGGAAGGCATTGACGAGGTGCCTGAGGCATGAACCTGACGCTCTTTGACCTGGACGGCACCTTGCTGGAAGGCGACTCGGACCATGCCTTTGGCGAATGGGTCATGGCCCAGGGATGGGCCGATCGCCAGGCCTACCAGGCCCGCAACGACGCCTTTTATGCCGACTACCAGGCCGGCCAACTGGACATCCACGCCTACATCGAGTTTGCGACCCGGGCTTGGCGCGACCGTCCCCTCGCGGTTCTGGCGCTGGCGCAGCAAGGATTCCTGGACCAGGTGATCCAACCGCAACTCCAGCCAGCCGCGCTGAACCTGGTGCAGCATCATTTGCAAGCGGGCGACTGCGTGGCCTTGGTGACCGCCACCAACGACTTCATCACCCGTCCGATCGCTCAGCGACTGGGCATCGATCACTTGCTGGCCACCGAACTGGCGCGCGACACTTCCGGTCGGGTGCTCGGGACCATCGCCGGAACGCCCTGCTTCCGAGAGGGCAAAATCGACCGTGTCGAGCAGTGGCTGGCCGAAAGCGGCCGGCAGCTGGCCGATTTTGATCGCTGTACCTTTTACAGCGACTCCACCAACGACCTGCCGCTGCTTGAGCGCGTCAGCCACCCCGTGGCCACCAATCCCAGCCCTGCGCTGGAGCGCATCGCACACCAGCGCGCTTGGCCCGTACTGAAGCTGTTCACATGATCAAAAAATTCATCAAACGCCTGCTGGGTAAGGGCGAAAGCCCGGTTGCAGCGCCGGCCGTTCCGGTCATTCCCTTGGGCCAGCGCGTCGACGTGCCGGCCACCGAGCACCAGATCAACCCAGCGCTGCTGGACGCCAACGCGGTGCGCGTGGTCAAGACGCTGAAAGACGCGGGCTTCGAGGCCTACATCGTGGGTGGCGCGGTGCGCGACCTGCTGGTGGGCTTGCGACCCAAGGACTTCGACGTGGCCACCAACGCCACACCCGAGCAGGTCAAGGCGCTCTTTCGCCGTGCGTTCATCATCGGCCGACGCTTTCGTTTGGTCCACGTGATCTTCGGCCGTGGCCGCGAGCACGAGGTCATCGAAGTCTCCACCTTCCGCGCCTACCTGGACGCCGCTGCCGCCGAGCAGGTGGCCGGCAACGAAAAGACCAGCAAGTCGCAGATGGCCGACAAGACCCATGTGGTGGACGCCGAAGGGCGGGTGCTGCGCGACAACGTCTGGGGCCCGCAGATCGAAGACGCGGCGCGGCGCGACTTCACCATCAACGCCATGTACTACGACCCCATCACACAGGTGGTGGTGGACTACCACGGCGGCCTGGCCGACGCCAGGGCGCGCCTGCTGCGCATGATCGGTGACCCCGAGTTGCGCTACCGCGAAGACCCGGTGCGCATCATCCGTGTGGTGCGCTTTGCGGCCAAGCTGGGTTTTGCGCTGGAAGCCGGAACCTTGAAGCCGGTGCGCAGCATGTCGGCGTTGCTGGCCAACGTGCCGATCTCGCGGCTTTTCGACGAGATGATCAAACTGATGCAGACCGGCCACGCGCTGGCCAGCATCGAAGAGCTGCGCAAGTTCGGACTGGTGGGGCAGGGCGGCGGCGTGTTCCCCGTTCTGGATGCGGCCTTGGCCGGCGGCCCCAGCGGCGCGGCACGAGAAAAGTTCGTGCGCCTGGCCCTGCAGGACACCGATCTGCGTGTGCAGGAAGGGCGCGCGGTGGCGCCCAGCTTCATGCTGGCCTGCATGCTGTGGCACGACGTGCAGGAGCGCTGGACCACCATCCGGGCCACCGGCGAAGCACCTTTCCCTGCGTTGCAGCAGGCGGTGGATGCGGTGTTCGATGCCCGCATCGGTGACATCTCGGGGCGCGGCAAATTGGCTGGCGATATGCGCGAGATCTGGCTGATGCAGCCACGTTTTGAGCGCCGCACCGTGAGCTCGGCGCAGTCCCTGGTGCAGCAGGCGCGCTTTCGCGCCGGCTACGACTTCCTGCGCTTGCGCGCCGACTGTGGCGAGCTGGACACCGAGCTGGCCGATTGGTGGGAAGACTTCCACCTCGGCAACGACGAAGACCGCGAGGCGATGTTGGCCGACCTGCGCGCGCAGACGCCGGCGCGCAGCGGCGCTCCGGCCAAGCCCAAGCGTTTGGCAACCGACGGACCAACCGTCGTACCAGCCGCCGCACCTGTCACAGATGAGGACGCTGCAACAGACGATGGAGAAAACGGTTCCGGCGAGGGCAGCACCAGCGCCCCGCGCAAGCGCCGCCGCCGGCGGCGCAAGCCGGCGGCCCGCGAAGGTGCCGCGCCCACCTCTGAATGAGACCAGAACGGGTCTTCGTCGGGCTGGGTGCCAACCTGGGCGACGCCCAAAGCACAGTGCTCAACGCCATTCAAGACCTGTCCCGGCTGCCTGAAACGGCCCTGGTGGCCAGCTCGGCGCTCTACCGCAGCAGGCCTGTGCAAGCCCTGGGGCCCGACTACATCAACGCGGTGGCGGAGCTGCGCACCGGCCTGTCGCCGCTGGATCTGCTGCGCCAGCTGCTGGCACTCGAATCAGCTTACGGCCGTCAGCGCCCGTTCCATCACGCGCCGCGCACGCTGGACCTGGACTTGCTGCTGATGGGCGCGCAGCAAGTGGCCAGCGCCGAGCTGACCTTGCCGCACCCGCGACTGCACCAGCGCGCTTTTGTGCTGCTGCCGCTGTTGGCGCTGGCGCCCGAACTCGACCACCCCACGTTGGGCCCGCTGCAGGCTTATCTGCCTGCCGTGGCCGACCAGGCCATTGAAAGGCTGCCATGAACCTGAGTGCCCTGCCGGTGCCGGTGCAGACGTTTGGTTTGTTGGTGCTGTCCAACCTTTTCATGACGATGGCTTGGTACGGCCACCTGAAAAACATGGCCGGCAAGCCTTTGTTGGTGGCTGCACTGGTGAGCTGGGGCATTGCGCTGTTTGAGTACCTGCTGCAAGTGCCGGCCAATCGCATCGGCTACGCCGCTGGCTACTCGCTGGCGCAGTTGAAGATTGCCCAAGAAGTGATCACGCTCTTGGTGTTCATTCCCTTTGCGGTTTTCTACATGCAGCAGCCCTTGAAGTGGGACTACCTCTGGGCCGGTTTGTGTTTGGTGGGCGCGGTGTATTTCATCTTCAGGTCCTGACGGCAGCGGCGCCTAGAATCGGTTTGTGACAGTTTGATGACAGATGTCAGACTCCACAACGCACCGATTGGAGAGACCATGGTTTTTGGCAGGCTGTTGCCTCGCGAAGGTAATTTTTTCGAGCTCTTCAACGAGCATGGCAGCTACATCGCCCAAGGTGCCGAAGCCTTCATGGCCATGGTGCAGAACTACGACAACGTCGAACTGCGCGAACGGCACGCCCGAGAGGTGATCGCTGCCGAGCAGGCCGCCGACAAGATCACCGCCGAGGTCCATCGGCTGTTGCACCGCACCTTCATCACGCCCCTGGATCGCGACCAGATCCACCGCCTGATCAACGCCATGGACGACGTGCTGGACCTGCTGCAAGACTCCAGCGAAGTGATGTCGCTGTACGACCTGCAGCACCTTTCAAAGGACGTGGTGCGGCTGGCCGAGATATCGGTGCGCTGTTGCTCTCGGGTTCAGCATGTGCTGACGCTGCTGCCCAAGCTCAAGAACGCCGATGTGGCCGAGTCGGTGCTGAAAACCTGCGAAGAGATCGATCAGCTCGAATCCGACGCCGACCGTGTGATGCGAAGCGCCATGTCAGCCCTCTTTCGCGAAGAACCCGACACGCGTCAGCTGATCAAGCTCAAGGCGGTGTACGAGCACCTTGAATCCATTTCCGACCGATGCGAAGACGTGGCCAAC
>JANMHH010000479.1:0-5872 GCA_031375065.1 Rubrivivax sp.
AGGCCCACCACGGGCCGGCGCCAGGCGCGGCGCAACACCGGCCTGCCCCGAGGTCATTTGCTGAGCAAGCGCATCGCACCTTCCAGCCCGGCCAGCGTCAAGGGGAACATGCGTTGGTTGACCAGCTGCTGAACGATGGCAATGCTCTGCCGGTATTGCCACACGCCCTGGGGTTCAGGGTTGATCCAGGCGAACTTGGGAAAAGCGTGGGTCAGGCGCTGCATCCATTCAGCACCGGCTTCTTCGTTGTTGTATTCCACGCTGCCACCGGGCTGCAGGATCTCGTAGGGGCTCATGGTGGCGTCACCGACGAAGATCAGCTTGTAGTCCTTGTTGTACTTGCGGATCACGTCCCAGGTGGCGTGCTTTTCGCTGAAGCGGCGCTTGTTGTTCTTCCACATGAAGTCATAGACGCAGTTGTGGAAGTAATAGAACTCCAGGTGCTTGAACTCGGTCTTGGTGGCCGAAAACAGCTCTTCGACGCGGTGGATGTGTTCGTCCATCGTGCCGCCCACGTCCATCAGCAGCAAGACCTTCACCTTGTTGTGGCGCTCGGGCACCATCTTGATGTCCAGCATGCCGGCGTTGGCTGCGGTGCTGTGGATGGTGTCGTCCAGGTCCAGTTCGTCGGCGGCGCCTTCCCGCGCAAAGCGGCGCAGCCGGCGCAGCGCCACCTTGATGTTGCGGGTGCCGAGTTCCTTGGTGTCGTCGTAGTCCTTGTAGGCGCGCTGATCCCACACCTTGACCGCACTCTTGTTGCGGCCAGCGGCCTGGCCGATGCGGATGCCCTGCGGGTTGTAGCCATAGGCGCCAAACGGGCTGGTGCCGCCGGTGCCGATCATCTTGCTGCCGCCTTCGTGGCGCTCTTTCTGTTCTTCAAAACGCTTTTTCAGCGTCTCCATCAGCTCGTCCCAGCCCATCTTGTCGATGGCGGCTTTTTCCTCGGGGCTGAGTTCCAATTCCAAGGTCTTGCGCAGCCATTCCAGCGGCAGGTCTTGCGTGAAGTCGGTGAGCAACTCCACGCCCTTGAAGTAGGCCGAGAAGGCGCGGTCGAACTTGTCAAAGTGGGCTTCGTCCTTGACCAGACTGGTGCGGGCCAGGTAGTAGAACTTGTCCACGCTGGGGCCGCCGTCGCCGTCGATCACGCCGGCCTGGAGGGCTTCCAGCAGCGTCAGCCATTCCTTGACCGAGACCTTCAGTTTGGCGGCGCGTAACGTGTAGAAGAAGTTGATCAGCATGGGGCACCTTGCTCGTGGCGCATTGTCGCCGTTCCCAAACCCTGGGTTTGTGCGCCGCCAAACAGCCCAAGTGCTGCACGGGGCCTCTTGGCGAGCCGCCCACTGGCGTGCCGGGGGAGCCGCCAAACCACTGAGCAACCCAGGAGCAAGGCCCCGCCGGGCCCTGTTTCATGCGCGCTTGGACTTCGCCTTTGGCGCACGGTCCTGGGTCTGGGTCAGCGCTTGAACCTTGCGAGGGCCACGGCGGCTGGCCTTGGGGTCGTGCCGGGCCAGCCAGTTGAAGAACTCGCTGTACCAGAGCTTGCTGTTGCGCGGCTTCAGGATCCAATGGTTTTCATCTGGGAACCACAGCAAGCGCGAGTCGACGTTGCGCGCCTTGAGCGTGTTGTAGTAGGCCAGGCCCTGGGCATCGGGCACGCGGTAGTCCAGCGCGCCGTGGATGACCAAGGTGGGCGTGCGGAAGTGCTTGGCAAAGGTGTGCGGGCTTTGGCCGTTGATCTGGGCCATGTCGTCCCAGTACCAGGCGCCCAATTCCTTGGCATGCCAGTACCAGGCGTCGTCGGCAAACATGCCGGTCCAGTCAAAGCATCCGGCATGGCAGACATAGGCCTGGTAGCGGCCCGGTTTCACATGGCCGTTCATCCACGCCACCATGAAGCCGCCGTAGCTGCCGCCGGTGGCAAAAATGCGCTGGCGGTCCACAAAGGGCTTCTTCAGCAGCCAGTCGGTGCCGGCTTCCACGTCCTGCAGTTCCAGCGCACCCCAGCGGTGGGTGATGCTGTCCAGGAAGGCGTAGCCAAAGCCCGACGAGCCGTGGTAGTTGACGCTGGCCACGATGTAGCCCTGCGCTGCAAAGAGCTGCGTGTTCCAGCGGTAGTGCCAGTTGTCGCCCGGGCCGGTGTGCGGGCCACCGTGGATGTTGTGCATGACCGGGTAGGTCTTCTTGGCGTCAAAGCCCGGTGGGTAGACCAGCCACATCTGCACCGGGTCGCCGCCGGCGCCGCGCTGGCCGGTCTGGGGGTCGGCGCCCTTGAGCCAGACTTCCTCCACCCGGCCCAGCGCCAGCGTGTCCATGATCTCGTCGTTGAAACGCTCCATGCGCAGCGGCGGCGCGCTGCCCAGATGGGCGTGCATGCGGCTGGGGTGGACGGCGGCGTCCATCACCGTGACCAGCGTGTCACCAGACTGGTGAAAGGCGCTGACCCAGCCGCCGGCCACCACCACCTGCGCCTGACGCTCGGTCAGGTTGAAGCGCCACAAGTGCGTGCGTCCCTTGTCTTCAGCACAAAACAGCACCGATTGAGCGTCATCGGCCCACTGCAAAGGCGCATGAACCTCGTGGTCCCACTTGCGGCTGATGGCTTCCCAGCTTTGCGCTGTGCGCTCCCACAGCGCCAGGTGCGCGGGCATGGTGTGCTTCTTGCCCGCATGGCTGGCGGTGAAGGCGATGCGCTGACCGTCGGGGCTGTAGCGCGGCGCACCCATGTCCCAGTCGGCATGCTGGGCGATGACCTGGGTCTTGCGGCTGCGCAGGTCCATCTCTGCCAACGCATAGCGAGCGTCACCGCGTTTGACCGAGGCCGGGTCGAAGGCAAAGACGATGCGCTTGCCGTCCGGCGACACGTCAAAACTGTCGGTGCCCGGCTCGGCGCGCGTCAGCTCGAAGGGTGTGCCCTCGAACAGGTCGCGCACCTTGCCCGGGCCACCCGTCTTGGACAGCTCCAGCAGGTGCAGATGCGGCACGCGGTCCATCGGCAGGTTGTGGTCCCAGTGACGGTATTGCGCTTCGCTGGTGACGTAGCCGGTTTCCTTGCGCTCGCTGAAGGTCTTGTGCTGCGCGGCCTGCGCCTTCTGGCCTTTCAAGTGGGGCCAGACCCACGAAACGAAGACCAGGCGCTGGCCATCGGCGCACCAGCGAAAGGCCTCGACGCCGGTGGCCACCTCGGCGGCGCGGCGGGCTTCGCCGCCGTCGGGGGCGATCAGATAGAGCTGGCTGGTTTTGTCCTTGACACCTTCTTGCTCGCGCTTGGCGGTGAAGGCGATCAGTTCACCCTGATCGCCGCGCGGCGGGCTCCAGCGGGGTTGGCCGTCTTTGTCGCCGCAGGTGGTCAGCGCGCGCGGCGCGCCGCCCAGCGTGGACAGCAGCCACAGCGACGACATCGACTTGTTGTCGTCCATCGAGTGGCGGGTGACCGCCGCCACCGCCTGCGCGCCATCGGGGCTCAAGCTGGGCGCGCCCAGGCGTTCCATCTTCCACAGGTCTTCGACCGTGATGTTCTTCTTGCGGGCCATGCAGGGTGTCTCCAGAAGTTGGGGCGGGCTCGGGTAGAGCAGCCGCCAGGCGGCCGGACTAACGCGGCTTGATGAGCTGCCAGTCCAGATGGGATTTCACCGCCGGCCATTCGGCGGCGGTGATGCTGTAGACGGCGGTGTCACGCACGGTGCCATCGGCGGCCAGCATGTGGGCGCGCAGCACGCCATCGAGTTGCGCGCCCAGGCGCTCGATCGCGCGTCGGCTCTGCAGATTCAGACGGTGGGTGCGGAACTCCACCGCGATGCAGTCCAGCGCGTCGAACGCGTGGCCGAGCAAAAGCAGTTTGCATTGTGTGTTCAGCGCCGAACGCTGGGCGCTGCGTGCGGTCCAGGTGCTGCCGATCTCAACGCGGCGGTGGCGCGCGTCGATGTTCATGTAGGTGCTCATGCCGACCACGCGGCCCTGGGCGTCGAGCACGGTGAAGGGCAGCATGGTGCTGGCGGTTTGCAAGCCCAGTCGACGCTGGATCTCGGCCGCCATGCCCTCGGGTGACGGCACCGCGGTGTACCAAAGGCGCCAAAGCTCGCCGTCACGCGTGGCCTCGCACAAGGCGTCGTGGTGCGTGGTGCTCAGTGGCAGCAGGCTGGCGTGCGGCCCCTTGAGCTCAACGGGGGCGGGCCAACTCATGCTCAGCGGTTGTTGCGCTGCATGAACACCAGCTTCTCGAACAGGGTCACGTCCTGCTCGTTCTTCAACAGCGCGCCCACCAGTGGCGGAATGGCCACCTTGTCGTCTTGGCTTTGCAGGGCTTCCAGCGGAATGTCCTCGGCCACCAGCAGCTTGAGCCAGTCCAGCAGTTCGCTGGTGCTGGGCTTTTTCTTCAGGCCCGGCAGGTTGCGGATGTCGTAGAAGGTTTTCATGGCCGCGGTCAGCAGCTCTTTTTTCAGCCCCGGGAAGTGCACATCGACGATGGCCTTCATGGTGTCGGCGTCGGGGAACTTGATGTAGTGGAAAAAGCAGCGGCGCAAGAAGGCGTCGGGCAGGTCCTTTTCGTTGTTGCTGGTGATGAAGACCACCGGCCGGTGCTTGGCCCGCACCAGTTCACGTGTCTCGTAGACGTAGAACTCCATGCGGTCGATTTCGCGCAGCAGGTCGTTGGGAAACTCGATGTCGGCCTTGTCGATTTCGTCGATCAGCAGGGCCACCGGTTGCTCTGCGGTGAAGGCCTGCCACAGCACACCCTTGACGATGTAGTTGTGGATGTCCTTGACCTTGGCCCCACCTTCCACACCGGCCAGTTGGCTGTCGCGCAGGCGGCTCACGGCGTCGTACTCGTACAGGCCTTGCTGGGCCTTGGTGGTGCTCTTGATGTGCCACTGCAGCAGTGGCATGCCCATGGCGCCGGCCACTTCTTCGGCCAACATCGTCTTGCCGGTTCCGGGTTCGCCCTTGACCAACAGCGGCCGCTTGAGGGTGACCGCGGCGTTGACGGCCAACATCAGGTCTGGCGTGGCGACATACTGCTCGGAACCGGTGAATTTCATGGGGTGCAAGACGTGATGGACGTCGGTCTGAGAGAGGGCCGAGCCAGTATAAGGGGCGCCTATAATCGCGGTCGCTGGGTGCTTCGGTACTGCCCGGGCACCGCACCAGCACCCTCTTCCCCCCATGTCAAAGATGTCGAAGATGACGAAAATGAGCAAGGCGATCACGTTCTGGCTGGCCCCCGCACTGGCCCTGCTGGGTGCCGTTTCAGTGGCCCAGGCCCAGGCCCAGGACGCGGCTGCAGGCGAAAAGAAGGCCGCCATGTGCATCGGTTGCCATGGCATCCACGGATACCAGGCCAGCTTCCCCGAGATTCACAAAGTGCCGATGATTTCGGGCCAGGGTGCCAAGTACATCGTGGCGGCGCTGACCGCCTACAAAAAAGGCGAGCGCAAACACCCCACCATGAAGGGCATTGCCGCTTCGCTGAGCGAGGCCGACATGGCCGATCTGGGCGCCTACTACGAAAAGCACGGCGCGTCGTCGGTCAAGGCCGTGGCCGAGACACCGGCTGTGGCGCCTTCGCCTGAAGTTGCAGCGCTGCTGACCAAGGGCGCCTGCGCGTCTTGCCATGGCGCCAACTACAGCAAGCCCATCGACGGCAGCTACCCCAAGCTGGCCGGGCAGCATGCCGATTACCTGGCCGTCGCCCTGAACGCCTACAGCATCACCGACAACTCGCGGGTGGGCCGCAGCAACGCCATCATGGCGGGCCAGGTCAAGCAGTTCAAGCGCGAAGAACTGAAGGCCATGGCCAAGTACCTGGGCTCGTTGCCGGGCGAACTGCGTACCGTGCCGCAAAGCAGGTTTCGCTGAACGTTCAGCCGCCCGACAG
>JANMHH010000052.1:0-3535 GCA_031375065.1 Rubrivivax sp.
GAGGAGGGACCGGCGAAGCCGGTCCCGGGGGACATGAGCGGAGCCCGGTACCCGTTGGCCTCGTCTCGCCACAGACCGTGGCGCGCTTGATCGCGGCAGGTCGGATGGGTGAGTTCAGCTCCAAGAGCTGAGCGACTGCAATGCGCCGCAAGCCGCCGTGGCAACTCAGCACGGATTGATGTGGCTGCTCACAGTTCGGTATGAGGGCCCAGCCCGCCTACGTCAGAACTCACAACCAGCAACAGCAAGGCCGCTTCAAACCATCCGGCTCACGCGCCACAGCAGCCCCAGCCCCGCTGCGCAGACCAGCAGCCACACCGCCTTGAAGGCCTGCGGCCCCGACAGCCGGGCATGCAGGCGGCTGCCGATCAGGTAGCCCAGCACAGCGGCCGGCAGCAGCGTCAGCGCCAACATCAGCAAGCCGTGCTGGGCGTAAAAACCGCTGGCGATGAACATCACCAGGCGCAGCCAACCGGCGCCAAAGATCAGCGCTGCCACCGAGGCGCGAAGCACGTCCTTGTCAGAAACACGGCCGGCCAGGTAGCTGGCGTAGATGGCGCCACCGGTGCCATACATCGCGGTGAAGGCACCACCAAAAAGACCAGCCGGCACGGCCCACCGCGCCGTCAGCGTCGCCGAGGTCTGCTGGCGCAGCAGGCTCCAGATGGCGTAGGACACCGCAAAAAGGCCCAACACGGCGAGCAGCCAGCGCTCGGGCGCGTGCGCCAGCAGGGTGACGCCGGCCAGCATGCCGACCAGCAAGTAGGGCACCAGCCGCAACAGTTCGGGTTGGTCGATGCTGCGGCGGTTCTTCAAGCCCAGCAGCAGCCCCGCCACCAGGTCGAACAACAACATCATCGGCACCGCAAAACGCAGTGGCAGAAACTGCGCCAGCAGCGGAATGGCCACGATCGACGCGCCAAAGCCGGTCAGACCGTAAACCGTGTAGGCCAGCGTCACTGCCGCCGCAGCGGCCAGCAAGGTGGTCGGGGAAAGATCCAGCACGCGGGGCTTTGGTCAGTTGGGTTGGTGAAGGGCGTTGGTGAGACGCGTTGTTAAGGCTCGCTGGTCAGGCGCGTTGTTGTGGTGCGTTGCTGAGGTGCGGTCGTGAGGTGCGATGTTGAGGTGCGCTTGTGAGGTGCGCTCGTGAGGCGCGCCGCGCCGCTCAGCGCCGGATGACTGGTGCGGGCACGCCTTCGATCATCACGTTGACACAGGCTGGCTGGCCGCTGGCCTGGGCGGCCTGTGCCGTGGCCGCCATCTGCGCGGCGTCGGTGACGTTGGCACCCCAGGCGCCAAAGGCCGCCGCCACCGTGTCGTAACGGGTCGGGTTGAGCTCGCAACCCAGCAAGCGGTCTTGCCCGTAGTCGCGCAGCTGGATCTGGTACTCGGCGTTCCAGCGCGCGTCGTTGCCGATCACCGCCACAAAGCCCAGGCCACAGCGCACCGCGGTGTCGAACTCGGCGATGTGAAAGCCCACGGTGCCGTCGCCCATCACCGCCACCACCGGGGCCTGCGGCTGCGCCACGCGTGCGGCCAGCGCGTACGGCAGGCCCGAGCCAATCGAGCCGGCCACGCCGTTGTTGACGCGGTGCGGCGCCTGCAGGCAGGCCATCGCCCACTGGCCGATCTCGCCGCCGTCGCAGACCAGCACCGCCTGCGGGTGGCTGTCGAGCAAGGCCTGCAGCGGCCGCAGCATCTGCACCGGGTGCAGGCGGCCGGGCCATTCGGACCTTGCCGTGTCCCAGGCCGGCGGGCGGTAGGCGATGGCGGCTCGCACGTCGGCATGCCAGGCCGTTGCCGCGTGTGGGCGTGCCGCGGCGGTCAGCGCCAGCAGCGCCTGCGGGGCGTCGGCAACGGCTGTCAGCTGCAGACGCGCACCCAGCGCCTGGCGCGCGCGGTCGATCTCGGCGGGCTCGGCGTCGATCTGCAACACCGCCGCCTGCGCCGGAAAGGGCGCCTGACCGAACTTCAGCGTGAAGTCGACGCGCTTGCCCAGCAGCAACACGGTGTCGGCCTGCGCCAGCACCTGGGCAAAGGCACCCAGGCTGGCATCGGCCACGCCGCGTGGGCTTTCCATGCCCACCACCGGGATGCCACTGGCCGCTTCCAACGCTGCCAGCGCCGCACGGCCCGATTGCGTCATGCTGGCTGGGCCGGCCAGGATCAGCGGGCGTTGGGCGGCCAACAAGCGCTGCATCACGTCGGCCGCGACGGCCGCGGCCAGTGGCATCGTTTCGGCCTCAAACGCAGCGGCCGCCGGCACGGCGGCCCCGGGGGCTGTGCCCAGCTGGTCGGTGGGCCGGCACAGAGGCCCCGGCCCGGGCCGGCCCGAGCGTGCGACGCGCATCGCACGCGCCACGTCGGCGGCCACCGCATCGGCGCTTTCGCAGACCCAGGCCGCCTTGCACAGCGGTGCGGCCATCTCGACCTGGCGCATTTCCTGAAAGGCCCCGCGGCCCAGCTGATCGTGCGGCGCGTGGCCCGACAGCAGCAGCACCGGCGCTTCGGCCATGGCCGCGGTGTAGAGCGCCGAAACGGCGTTGGCATGGCCCGGCCCGCCCGTCACCAGCGCAACGCCCACCTGGCCGGTGATGCGCGCGTAGGCGTCGGCCATGTGCACGGTGGCGGCTTCATGGCGGGTGTGGACCAGCGTCAGGCCCGAGCCGATGGCGGCGTCGAAGATCGGCATGATGTGGTTGCCCGACAGCGTGAAGACCTGCGTCGTGCCGGCGCGGCGCAGCGCGGCAACCAGGGCGTCGGCACCACGGCGGGTGCGGGCGGGGGAAGACTCGGTGGGCTGCGGCATCGGGGCGTGTGGGGTTCGAGATCAGATCAATGGGTTGAGGGCCAGATGAACGCTATTTGAGTTCGATCTGCAACTGTCGCCCCAGCCGTTCGTAGACGCCGAACTGTTCGCCGGCGAACTTTTCGGTTTCGGCGGGCGACAGCACGCGCGGCGTGCTGCCGGCCTTTTCGGTGGCGGCGATCCAGGTGCCGTCCTTGGCGGCGGCGTTGAGTACCTCGACCCAGCGCTCGACCACTTCCTTGGGCAGGCCGGGCGGGCCGTACAGCGCGCTCCAGCCGACGATGGCCTCGAGCTGCGGGTAGCCGGCCTCGCGTGCGGTGGGCACGTCGGGGATGTCTTTCAGCCGTTCGGGTGTGGTGGTCAGCAGCGCGCGCAGCTTCGCCCCCTTGATGTTGCCGATCATCGACGTCAGGTTGCCGCAGCTGAAGTCGACCTCGCCCGACAGCACCGCCAGCGCGGCTTCGCTGCCGCCCTTGTAGGCGATCTGCACCGCCGCGCCCTTGCCCAGATTGAGCACGTCAAACAGCAGCTGCGGCCCGAAGTTGAGGATGGTGGCCGCGCCCGACGTGCTGTAGTTCAGCTGGCCGGGCTTGTTGCGCAGCGCCTGCACCAGGTCGGCCAGCGTGCGGTAGGGGCTCTCGGTGCGCACCGCGCAGACCAGCGGGTTCAGTTCCAGCAGGCCGATGAAGCTGAAGTCGTTCCACTTGTAGCCCAGGCCTTGCTGCA
>JANMHH010000096.1:0-8398 GCA_031375065.1 Rubrivivax sp.
CGACGATGCGCGAGGCCACCGCGTCGATGAAGGCGCGGTCGTGGCTGACGAACACCAGCGCACCACGCCACGACACCAGCAGTTCCTGCAGCCATTCGATGGCGTCGATGTCCAGGTGGTTGGTGGGCTCGTCCAGCAGCAGCAGGTCGGGCGCGGCCACCAAGGCGCGGGCCAGCGCGACGCGCTTCTTGGTGCCGCCCGACAGGTCTTCGACACGCGCCGCCGGGTCCAGCTTCAGACGCTGCAGGGCCTGGTCGACCCGCTGCTCCCACATCCAGCCGTCCAAGGCTTCCAGGCGGGTTTGCACGGCGTCCATGTCGTCGGCCGGGTCGTGGCGCTCGAAGCGTTCGCGCAACTCGCGGGCCTCGGCCACGCCTTCGGACACCGCGTCGAACACCGTGCTGCCGGTTTCGAACAGCGGCTCTTGCGCCACGTAGACCCGGCGCAAACCGGTTTGTTGGTGCAGGATGCCGTCGTCGGGCTTGTCCAGCCCGGCCAGTATTTTCAGCAGGCTGGATTTGCCCGCGCCATTGCGGCCGATGAGGGCGACACGTTCGCCGGATTCCAAAGAGACGGCAGCGCCGTCGAGCAAGGGGACGTGACCAAACGCCAGGTGGGCGCCAGAGAGGGTGAGGAGAGCCATGGGCTGGATTGTCCAGCCTGGCGCGGTGGCGGCCAGTCCGTCAGTCGGCGACCGCGCGTGAAGCCGCCTGTTGCCACACCGCCCCACCCAAGGCACGTTCCTGTTCACGGCAGCTGTGCACCAGCTTGATCACATGGTCGTCTTCGCCGCCCAAGGCCCTGGACACGATGGTCGGCCAGGGCAAAAGCGGCGCCTCAGGCAAGGGCCGCAACCCCGCCACGCACACCGCAGCGGCGTAAGCCCGCCAGTAGGGCTGCAGCGCCAGCAACACGTCCTCAGGCTCCAGTTCGGCCAGGACCACGCGGGCTGCGTGGGCGCTGGTCACCAGGTGCAGCGCGGTGAAGTTGCCGCTGGCGGCATAGGCCTGGGCGGCCAGCACCGCCAGCCGAGGTAGCGTCTGGTCATTCACCTGCAGCCGCGCCACCGTGGCCTGAAGCGCAGTTTGGGCTGCGGCCACCTGCATGCGCTGAAAAATCAAACCGGCCTGGCTGGGCACTTGCCGCAAGCGCTGCAGCAGCGGCTCAGGGTCGGGCTCCGAGCCTTCAACGGGCCCGGTACCCAGGTCCAGCCAGCGGCAAGCCCAGTAGGCCAAAGCATCGGCCAGTTCCTGCCGGTGCGCGGCTTGCATGGCGTAGGCGGTGCGAATCAGGCCGTGGAAAGCCGCCGCACCGCAGCCCTGCATCAGAACCGGCACCACCTGCCGCAACACGTCGCCGGCGTATTCATGGCGCAGCCACTGCATGAACAGGTCGCGGTACGGCGGCCAAGACGAACGTTGGCCCAGGTCTTGGGCCCAGGCCTGGCCCGCCGGCCAGGCCTGGGCCAAGGGCGCCGCGGGCAGCCGCTGGCTGTAGCGGGCAGCATGGTCCCGCAGGTGGTCGTCGCCAGCACCCAGGTGCGCCAGCGCCACCAAGGTCATCGGCCGGTGGTTGCTCAGGCCGCCTTCGTACTCGGCGTCGAACAACGCGCATTCGTCCAGCAAATCGATCAGGGTGTTGGACAACGGCATGCGTTTGCTCTGCGGTTAAAAGCGAAGCGACAGACCGATGAACCCGATCGCCGCGCTGTCGCGTGAGACCTGGTCTTCAACGCCGGTGCCATCGAAGCCGATCTCCACGGCCACATCGCGGGTCACCCGAAACAGCAACGAGAACCCGCCATAACCGTCCAGGTAAAGGGTGCTTTCGCGGCTGCGGCTGCCGGACTGCTGCAGTGAACCTTGCACCCGGCTGGCGGCCAAACCGCCGCGAAAACTGGCCAACAAGCCGCCGCCCAATTCCAGCTGCACCGCCGTGCCCAGCCCCAGCATCTGCTGATGCACGGTGGCTTCACCGTCCTGCCGGCGTGTGCGTGCGCGGCCAAAGTCAATCAGCAGCGCTTCGGCCGCAAAGCCCGGCACGACCACCAGGCCACCCAGCAGCCGACCGCCCAACGCAACTTGATTGCAAGACAGCGCCAAGCGGCAGTCGGTGCGCAGAGACGACCAGCCGCCACCGGCGCTGATGTAGCCCACTTCACGCCGCTGCGCCTGGGCGCTGCCGAGCACTGACAACAGCAGCAGCGCGAATGCGGCTCGGCCCAGGTAGTGGCCCAGGTAGTGACCCGGAGCGCGCCCCAGACAGCGCTCAAGACACCGCCCAGCAGGGCGACGAAAACGGCCGCCGCTCATCGTGCCGGGGTCTGCGCAGGGGTCTGCGCAGACGTGTGCGCAGTCATTGGCGCAGACAGCGACGCAGCCCTCTGCACGGCCTGCTCCAGCGCGTCGACAAACCGGCGCGCCACGTCAAACCCGGTCTGCTCGGTGATTTCGACAAAACAGGTCGGGCTGGTGACGTTGATTTCGGTCAGGTGGCTGCCGATCACGTCCAAGCCCACCAGCAACAACCCGCGCGCCGCCAGCACCGGCCCCAAGGCGTGGGCGATCTCGCGTTCGCGCTCGGTCAGCGGCATCGCGACGCCCTTGCCACCCACCGCCAGGTTGCCGCGAATTTCGCTGCCCTGCGGAATGCGTGCCAACGAAGAAGGCACCGCTTCACCGCCGATGACCAAGACGCGCTTGTCGCCCTGAACAATCTCTGGCAGGTACTTCTGCACCATCAGGGTCTGCGCACCGCCCTGGTTCAGCGTTTCGACGATGCTGCCCAGGTTCAAACCATCGGGCCCGACGCGGAAGATGCCCATGCCACCCATGCCGTCCAGCGGCTTGAGGATGATGTCGCGGTGTTCGGCGTGGAAGGCCTTGACGTCACTTTCGTCGCGGGTCACCAGCGTGGGGCCGATGAACTGCGGGAACTCCAGGATCGCCAGCTTTTCCGGGTGGTCACGCAAAGCCCCGGGTCGGTTGAAGACACGCGCGCCTTCGCGTTCGGCCTGGCCCAGCAAATGGGTGGCGTAGAAGTATTCGCTGTCGAACGGCGGGTCCTTGCGCATCAGCACCGCGTCGACGTCGCGCAGTGCTTGGGGCCGTTCGTGCGGCACCTCTTGCTCGGCGCGAAACCAACGCACGGGGTCGTGGGTCAGCGTGATGTCGCGCACGAAGCCCATCACCGGCTCGCCGCGTTGCCAGCGCAGGTCCTTGGGCTCGCAGGTCATCAGCGTGTGGCCCCGGCGGCTGGCCTCGCGCATCATGGCGAAGGTGGAATCCTTGTGAATCTTGAACGACTCCAGCGGGTCGGCCACAAACAGCAGTTTCATGCGCGTATCTCCGCGGCCGCCTGTGCGGCCCGTGGCGTGACTGTGGCACAAGCGCCCTTTCTGCGGTCTGACCTGCTCAAGTCGCGGCAGCAAGGGCCGAAAACAAGACCGACAACCGGACATCATCCCGTCATGTGCAGACTCGCCGCCTACCTGGGTGCACCGCTCTTCCTGGAAGAGCTGATCGCCAAACCCCGTCACAGCCTGATGCGGCAGTCGCTGCGCGCCGAAGAGGCCAAGGTGGTGACCAACGGCGACGGCTTTGGCATTGGCTGGTATGGCGACCGCGCCGAGCCCGGTGTCTACCGCGAAGTGATGCCGGCCTGGAGCGACGACAACCTGCTGGCGCTGTCGCAAACCTTGTCTTCGCGCTTGTTTTTCGCCCATGTGCGCGCAGCCACCGCAGGCGGCATTGCCCGGCAAAACTGCCACCCTTTCCGGCACGGCCGCTACCTGTTCATGCACAACGGCCAGATCGGCGGCTACGGGCAACTGCGCCGCACGCTGGAAAGCCAGCTGCCCGACGACCTGTACGCCGAGCGCCGTGGCGCCACCGACTCCGAGCTGCTGTTCCTGCTGGCGCTGGCCCGCATCCAGGCGGGCAGACCCGTCGACGAGGCCATGACCTCGGTGCTCGACGAAACCATGGCCCTGATGCACGAACGTGGCATCGACACCCCGTTGCGCTTTGCCGCCGTGCTGGCCGACGGCGAGCAGTTGCACGCCTTCCGCATCAGCAGCGACAACAAGGCACCCACGCTGTACCTGCGCCGCTGCGCCACGGGCACCATCATCGCCAGCGAGCCGCTGTGTGAAGACGAGCCCGGCTGGCAGATGCTGCCCGACGGCGCGGTGGTCTCGGTGCAGGCCGGGCAAAGCCAGGTGCGTGTGCACCCGAAAGCAGCGGCGTTCGCTTAGATGCTGTGGTCAGGGCGCCGCCCCTGGTCACGGCAAACAAAGACATCAAGTCCTCGTTGAGGTCACAACCGTACGGCGCCAGCGCTGCACCGCCAAAGCCAGCGCACCGGCCACCACGCCCCAGAAGGCCGCGCCTACGCCCCACAAGGTCAAGCCGCTGGCGCTGACCACAAACGTGATCAACGCCGGTTCGCGCTGCGCTTCATCCTTCATCGCGGTGGCCAGACCCGAGCCAATGGTGCCCAACAGCGCCAGGCCAGCCACCGCCAGCACCAGCTCTCTTGGAAAGGCCGCGATCAGGGCCACCACCGTGCCGGCCATCAAGCCAGTGACGATGTAGAAGACGCCCGCTGCGGCACTGGCCACCCAGCGCCGTGATGGGTCCTCGTGGGCCTCACGCCCCATGCAGATGGCCGCGGTGATGGCCGCCAGGTTCAGTGCATAACCGCCAAACGGCGCCAGCAGCAGCGACGCCAGGCCGGTGGTGGTGATGACAGGCGACACCGGTGTGTCAAACCCGGCCCCGCGCTGCGCGGCCACGCCGGGAAGGTTCTGCGAAGCCATCGTCACCACAAACAGTGGCAGCGCAATGCCGATGATGGCCGCCCAGCCGAAGCTGGGTCGGGTGAAGACGGGCGTGGCCAGCTGCCACGTCACGGCCCCCAGCTGCAACTGCCCCTTGAAGGCCGCCACCGCAACGCCGGCCATCAGCACCGACGGCACCGCATAGCGCGGCCACCAGCGTTTGCCCAGCAGGTAGACCGCGAACATCACCAGCACCAGCGTGGTGGCGCTTTGCATGGCCGCAAAAGCATCGAATGCAAAGCGTGCCAGCACGCCGGCCAGCAAAGCTGCGGCCAGGGCCTGCGGGATGCGGTTCATCACACGGGCAAACCAGCCGGTGGCGCCGGCCAGCACGATCAGCACGGCACACACGATGAAGGCGCCCACCGCCTGGCCCATCGGCACGCCGACACCCGCCGTCACCAGCAGCGCAGCACCCGGCGTGGACCATGCCGTGAGCACCGGCTGCCGGTACCACAGGCTCAGGCCCAGGCTGGTCAGCCCCATGCCCAGGCCCAGGGCCCAGATCCACGAAGCCGTTTGCGCCGATGTGGCGCCCAGCGCTGCAGCGGCCTGAAAAACAATCACCACGGAACTGGTGAAACCCACCAGCACGGCCACCAGGCCGGCGACCACGGCCGAGACCAAAAGATCTTTCAACATGGTCCTGAGCATAAGGCGGGGCCGGGTTTTCACGGGCCAGCGGGTCCGCTGTTGGCGCCAGTGGCAGGGCTACGATGAACGCAACGACATCATCAACGCCACCCCGCTGAAGGACTGGCGTATCAACCTTTCGGGAAACCCCATGCGCCACACCTTCAACAAACCCCGCAGCGCCTTTGCACTGGCCTTGCGGCTGGCGCTGCTCTCCCCCTTCGCAGCGCCCGCGCTGGCCCAGGAAGCCGGCCAGCTCAACATCATCTGCTCGGTGCAGGCCGAGTGGTGCAACCTGATCCAGACCGTCTACGCACGCAGCACCGGCGTCAAGGTCAACATGTCGCTCAAGGGCTCGGGCGAAGCGCTGGCGCAGCTGATCGCCGAAAAGGCCAACCCCAAGACCGACATCTGGTTTGGCGGTACCGGCGACCCCCACCTGCAGGCTGGCGAGCAAGGCTTGTCGCTGGAGTACAAGAGCCCGGCCCTGCCGCAGCTGCACGCCTGGGCCCAGCAACAAGCCCAGCAAAGCGGCTTCAAGACGGTCGGCATCTACAGCGGCCCGCTGGGCTTTGGCTACAACACCGAACTCATCGCCAAGAAGAAGCTGAAAGTGCCGCAGACCTGGGCCGACCTGCTGAACCCGGCGCTGAAGGGCGAAATCCAGGTGGCCAACCCGGCCAGCAGCGGCACCGCCTACACCATGGTGGCCACGCTGGTGCAACTGATGGGCGAAGACAAGGCCTTCGACTACATGAAGGCGCTGCACAAAAACATCGCCACCTACACGCGCAGCGGCACCGGCCCCATCAAGGCAGCCGCACGCGGCGAAACCACCATCAGCATCAGCTTCGTGCACGACGGCCCGGGCGAAGCGATGCAGGGCTTCCCGGTGGCCACCATCACACCGTCGGACGGCACCGGCGCCGAGATCGGCTCGATGAGCATCATCAAAGGTGCGCGCAACGTGGACGCGGCGAAGAAGTTCTACGACTGGGCGCTGAGCCCGCAAGCGCAGCAGTTTGGTGCGGCGGCCAAGCAGTTCCAGTTGCCCAGCAACAAGGCCACCCCCGTGGACCCGCGGGTGCCCGACTTCAAGAAGATCAAGTTCATCAACTACGACTACGCCAAGTACGGTGCCAGTGCCGAACGCAAACGCTTGATCTCCAAGTGGGAGAAGGACGTGAACTCGCTGCCGCGTTGATGCGTCTGCAGCGCCCGGTGGTGGCCGCGCCATGAGCGGCGGTCTAAGCCACGGCAAGAACCGCGGGCAGGTGCGCGCGCAGCGCGTGCTGCTGGGCTGGCTGGCGCTGGGCCTGGCCGCCTTTGCGCTGCTGCCCTGGTACTTCCCGCAGAACATCTCGCTGCTGAAGTCGCTACCCGGCATTTTTGGTGGCAGTGAGACGGCCAGCGGCCTGGTGCACGCACTGCAGCACGGCCGGCCCTGGCTGTGGGTGGGCTTGGCCGGCTTGGCGCTGTGCGCGGTGGGCTGGCGCATGGCCGCCGGCCGTGGGCAGGGTTGGGCTTTGGTGGCCGGCGCCGCACTCGGGCTGCTGGGCGTGGTGGGTGGTGGTTTTGCGATCGGCGCCACCGGCTGGTCCTACGCCTTTTTGGGCGCGCTGCTGGGCGAGCTACCGCAGGGCCAGTTCGGCATCGGTCTGGGTGGCGCGCTGCTGCTGTTGGCGCTGCTGATGCTGTTGGGCGCGGGCATTGCACGGCTGGGTTACTTTCGTGGCGACTTTTTCATCGCTGGCGCGGTGGTCCTGTGCAGCGCGCTGCTGATGCTGTTCGTGGCACTGCCGGTGGGCAAGAGCCTGCTCGGCGCGTTTCTCAACGAGGACGGCGCCTTGTCCTTCAGCGCCTTGGCCGAGCGCCTGGGCCATGAACGGGTCTGGGGCCTGGGCTGCCTGGCCGGCGGCGCGCCCTGCGGCGTGGCCTGGAACACGCTGTTCCTGGGGCTGCTCACAGCCGCGGGCACCACCTTTTTGGGCACGCTGATTGCGCTGTATGCCGAGCGCGGCAACCGCCGCCTGAGCAAGCCGCTCAACGTGCTGGCGCTGCTGCCCATCATCACACCGCCCTTTGTGGTGGGCCTGGGCTTGATCCTGCTCTTTGGCCGCGCCGGGCTGGTCAACCAGTTTCTGGAATGGGCCTTCGGCATCCCGCCCACCCGCTGGTTCTATGGCCTCTTTGGCGTGTGGCTGGCGCAGATGTTTGCCTTCACGCCGATCGCCTTCATGATCATGCGCGGCGTGGTGCAGGGCATTTCGCCCAGCCTGGAAGAAGCCGCGCAGACGTTGCGCGCCAGCCGCATCCGCACCTTCATGACGGTGACGCTGCCATTGCTGAAACCGGGCCTGGCGAATGCCTTTTTGGTCGGCTTCATCGAGAGCATGGCCGACTTTGGCAACCCCATCGTGGTGGGCGGGCAGTTTGCGGTGTTGTCGACCGACATCTTCTTTGCCATCGTCGGCGCGCAGTACGACCAGGGCCGCGCGGCCAGCCTGGCGTTGATCCTCACCGGCTTTGCGCTGACGGTCTTTTTTATCCAGCAGCGCCTGCTGGGCCGCACCAGCTACACCACCGTTTCAGGCAAGGGCGACGCCGGTGTGGCGATGCCGCTGCCCGACCGCGTTCGCCGGCTGTGCCTGGGCGTGGCCGGGCCCTGGCTGGCCTTCACGCTGGTGGTCTACCTGTTTGCCTTCATCGGCGGTTTTGTGCAGACCTGGGGCCGCGACTACACGCCCACGCTGAAGCACTTCATCACCGCGTTTGACCTGCAGTGGGGCGAACACGGCCTGGTCTGGGCCGGCACGGCGTGGAATTCGCTGTTCACCACGCTGAAGCTGGCGGCCATTGCAGCGCCCATCTGTTCGGCACTGGGTCTGCTGATCAGCTGGCTGTTGGCACGTACGCAGTTTGCGG
>JANMHH010000126.1:0-2014 GCA_031375065.1 Rubrivivax sp.
GCGGTGCAAAGCTTTGCCGTGGCCAACGTGCCAGCCGACACCCTGGTCATCCACGGTGAAACCGACGACGTGGTGCCGCTGGCTGCGGTCTTCGACTGGGCCCGTCCGCAAGCCCTGCCGGTCACGGTGCTGCCCGGCGCAGGCCATTTCTTCCACGGGCAACTGCCCGTGCTCAAACACATCGTGCTCAGCGCCTGGGCTTCCAGGCCGGCTGACTGGAACCAGCACCCATGAAATCTCTGCTCGCACTCTTTCTGATCACCTTCGCGCTGGCGGCTGCGGCCCAGGCGCCGCAGCCGCCCGAAATCGCCGCCCGCCAGTACATCCTGATCGACCTGGCCAGCAACCAGGTGCTGGCCGAGCGCGACGCCGACGCCCAGGCCGATCCGGCTTCACTGACCAAGCTGATGACCGCCTACCTGGTCTTCAACGCGGTGCGCGACAAAAAACTCACCCTGGAGCTGACCCTGAACGTGTCGCAGCGCGCCTGGGCCGAGCGCAAGGGCGGTGGTTCGCTGATGTTCATCGACACCACCATGAAGCCCACGGTGGCCGAACTGCTGCGTGGCCTGATCGTGCAAAGTGGCAACGACGCCGCCATCGCCTTGGCCGAAGGTGTGGGGGGCACCGTTGAAACGTTTGTCGCTTCCATGAACCGCCAGGCCCAGGCTTGGGGCTTGAAGAACACCCAGTTCCGCAACGTCGCCGGGCTGTCCGAAGCGGGGCATTACAGCAGCGCGCGCGACGTCGCTTTGGTGGCCGCGCGCATCGCGCTCGACCACCCCGACTTCTATCCGCTCTACAGCATCCGGCAGTTCACCTTCAACAACATCAAACAGGACAACCGCAACATGCTGCTCGGCCGCGACCCCACGGTGGACGGCATGAAAACCGGCTACACCGAAGCCGCCGGCTACTGCCTGGTGACCAGCGCCGTGCGCGACACCCCGGCCGGCAAGCGCCGCCTGGTCAGTGTGGTCATGGGCACCGCCAGCCGCGAGGCGCGGGCATCCGAAAGCCAGAAGCTGCTCAACTGGGGCTGGCAAGCCTGGGACACGGTGCGCTTGTTTGAAGCGGGCAAACCGTTGGTGACCGTGCAGGTCTGGAAGGGCGACAAACCCGACGTCAAGTTGGGCGCGCAGGGCGGCCTGGTGGTGACGGTGCCCAAGGGCGAAGGCGACAAGCTCAAGACCACGATCGAGCGGTCCGACCCGCTGCTGGCGCCGTTGACCGCCGGTCAGTCCGTGGGCACGATCAAGATCACCACAACCGCCGGCAACACCATCACGACACGGCCCTTGGTGGCACTGGAGCCGGTGGGTCTGGCCGGTTTTTTTGGCCGCGGGTGGGATGCCATTCGGCTGTGGATCAAGTAGACGCGGCAGCCCGACACCCGCATCATCACGAAGACGGCTCGAACAGAACCGCAAGGACCCCGACCATGACCGATCCGCTGTGTTTCCTGAACGGTGAGTTCTTGCCGCTGTCGCAAGCCCGCATCCCGGTGCTGGACCGCGGCTTCATCTTTGGCGACGGCATCTACGACGTGGCGCCCGTTTACGGCCACAAGCTGTTTCGTTTTGACGAACACCTGGCGCGGCTGAACCGCAGCCTGAGCAAGATCCGCATTCCGCATCCGGCCAGCCGCGAAGAATGGTTGCAGCGCTGCCGCCAGCTGGTGGCCGCGCGGCCAGAACCCGACCAGGTGATCTACATCCAGGTCACCCGCGGCGTGGCGCCACGCGACCACGTGATGCCGGCCCACCCGGTGCCCACGGTCTTCATGATGAGCAATCCGCTGCGGGCCGCCAGCATCGAGCAGCGCCACCAGGGTGTGGCCTGCATCACCGCGCGCGATTTCCGCTGGGAGCGTGGCGACATCAAGAGCACCAGCCTGCTGGGCAACGTGCTGGCGCGGCAGATGTCGGCCGACCACGGCGCCACCGAGACCATCATGTTCCGCGACGGCTTCCTGACCGAGGCCGCCGCCAGCAACGTCTGGATCGCGCATGAG